>NZ_JBFAAF010000032.1:0-81678 GCF_040639595.1 Micromonospora sp. NPDC023814 | reverse complement strand
CGGCCAGCGCGCCGGCCGCCGCGCCGCCGAAGCCGAGGACCAGCGCGCCGACCGCGCCGGCCCGGACCACGCCGCGCCGGGAGACCTCCGCGCCCACCACGTCCCCGAAGTACGCGTTGTCGGAGGTGTTCGGCACCGGGTGGTCGCAGGCGTTGCCGCACCGGTACAGACAGGTCATGGCGTCGCGGCTGCCGTGGCGGGTGGCGCCCAGCAACGGGAGCAGCCGGGGACGGTCGCTCATGGAAGGAGCCTCCTGGAGGGGGGTCGGTGCACGCCGGACAGCCGCTGGCGTGCGTACCCGCCGGACGGTAGGAGGACCCGGTGAGCGGGCGTCGGCGGCGGCGTGAACCGGGCGTGAACACCTCCGCCGGGACTGCCACGATGACCTGCGGCTGAACCGATCCGGGTGACGGCGCGTATTCCCGGGCGAACGCCACCGTCGGACTCGCGCCGAGAGCGAGGAGACCGCCATCAGCGACCACGACGCCCAACTGCTCCGCGCGCTGCACGACGAGCACGCGGAGGCGCTCTACGCGCACGCCCTGCGCCTCGTCAACGGCGACCGGCAGCGGGCCGAGGACCTGGTGCAGGAGACGCTGCTGCGGGCCTGGCGGCACCCGGAGTCCCTCGACCCGCAGCGCGGCTCGGTCCGGGCCTGGCTCTTCACCACCGCCCGCAACCTGGCCATCGACGCCTGGCGGCGCCGCTCCACCCGGATCGGCGAGGTCTTCACCGACGAGCTGCCCGAGCCCCCGGAAACGGTGGACGAGGCGGAACGCGCGGTGGAGGCGTGGACCGTCGCCGAGGCGCTGAACCGGCTCAGCCCCACCCACCGGGAGGTGCTGGTGGAGTGCTTCTACCAGGGGCGGTCGGTGGCCGAGGCGGCCTCCCGGTTGGGCGTGCCGCCGGGCACCGTGAAGTCCCGGACGCACTACGCCCTGCGCTCACTACGGTTGGTCCTGGCCGAGATGGGGGTGACCGCATGACCCGGTGCGACTTCGCGCACGACGACGGCGCGTACGTGCTGGGTGCGCTGGCCCCCGCCGAACGGGCGGCCTACGAGCGGCACCTCGCCGGCTGTGCCGCGTGCCGCCAGGCGGTCGCCGAGATCGCCGTCCTGCCCGGCCTGCTGGGCCGGCTCGATCCGGCCGGGCTGGAGCAGTTTCCGCCGTCGCCGGAGAACCCCCGGGTGTCCGAGCTGCTCACCGCCGCGGGCGACCGCCGGCGCCGCGAGCGGTCGGCCACCCGCCGCCGGTACGCCCTCACCGCCCTCGCCGCCGCCGCGCTGGCCCTGGTCGTCGGCGTCGGCACCGCCGTGGTGCTGCCCCGCGAGGCGGCCACCCCGCCGCCCGACGACGTGCGGATGGTCACCATGCAGCCGGTGGCCGGCACCGTGCCGGTGTACGCCGAGATCGCCCTGACCAGCACCGGCTGGGGCACCGAGGTGCGGATGCGCTGCGGGTACGTCGCCAGGCCGGGCTACGCCAAGGCGTACACCTTCCGGCTGGTGGCGCACGGCCCGGACGGCGCGACGGAGCAGGTCGGATCCTGGCTCGCCGCCCCCGGCGACGACCTGCGGATCACCGGCGCAACCCGCTTCACCGACGCCGAGCTGGTCCGTCTGGAGCTGCTCCGCGCCGACGGCACCCCCGTCCTCGCCTACAACGTCCGCTGACCCGCCCCCTCGCCCTCGCCCTCGCCCCGCCCCCACGCCGTCGTTCTTCCGCCCCCGCGCCGTCGATCTTGCACTTTGTGCCCTTCAAATGCGAGACATACCCCGTTTGTCCGGGCGGAAAGTGCAAGATCGCGAGAGGCGAGGGGTGGGGAGTGAGGCGGCCGGGGGGCGGGGCGGGGGTGAGCGCGGGCCGGGTTAGCGGGTTGTGGTCGGGGCCGGGGTGGGGGTGGCGTGGCGGGCGGCGACGGTGGCGGCGTGGGTGCGGCGGGAGTGGTGGAGGGCGTCGATGGTGAAGACGATCAGCGCGGCCCAGACCAGGGCGAAGCCGGCCAGCCGGGCCGGCGGCATCGGCTCGTGGAAGATCAGCACGCCGCAGCCGAGCTGGAGGATCGGGGCGAGGTACTGGAGCATGCCGAGACCGGTGAGCGGGAGCCGGTTAGCCGCCCCGGCGAAGAGCAGCAGCGGGATCGCGGTCGCCGCCCCGGCCGAGACCAGCAGCGCGGTGTGCCCGACCGAGACGTGCCCGAAGGTGGCGTCGCCGCCGACGGTGAGCCAGCCCAGGTACGCCAGCGCGGGCAGCGCCAGCACCGCCGACTCGACGAAGAGCCCCTCCGCGGCGGGCAGCCCGAGCCGCTTCTTGACCAGGCCGTAGCCGGCGAAGGTGAGCGCCAGGACCAGCGCCAGGTAGGGCAGCCGGCCGTAGTCGACAGTCAGCACCGCCACGGCCAGCCCGCCGATGCCGAGCGCCACCCACTGCGCGGGGCGCAGCCGCTCGCGCAGCACGGTGACGCCCAGCAGCACCACCACCAGCGGGTTGATGAAGTAGCCGAGGGCGGTCTCCACCACGCGGTCGGAGTTGACGCCGTAGATGAAGGTGGCCCAGTTGACGGCGATCAGCGCGGCGGCCACGCCGATGCCGGCCAGCGCGCGAGGCCGGCGCAGCAGCGCCCGCAGGAAGCCGATGTTGCGCATCGCGGCCAGCAGGAGGGCGACGAACGCCACCGACCAGACGATCCGGTGGGCCAGGACCTCCATCGGGCCGGCCGGGCGCAGCAGCTTCAGGTAGAGCGGGAAGAAACCCCAGAGCAGGTACGCGCCGAAGCCGTAGAGGTAACCGAGGCGGAGTGGCGTCACGCCTCCACCGTAAGGGGCGACTGGCCGCCCGGTTCCTTGCCGGTGACGGGGCTCACCGGCTGGTCCCGCTGGTCGAGTTGCATCCAGCGGTGCGGATCGGTCACCGGAGCGAAGCCCACCTTCGCGTACACCTCGTGGGCGTCGAAGGTGGCCAGCAGGATCCGGCGTACGCCCAGGCCGGCGAGGTGGTCGCGGACCGCGCCGGCCAGCCAGGTGCCCAACCCCCGGCCGCGCTCGCCCGGGTCGACGTAGACGTCGCAGAGCCAGGCGAAGGTGGCCCCGTCGGTGACCGCCCGGGCCACCGCGACCTGCCGCCCGTCGCCGGGGCGGTAGACGCCGAACGCCACCGACCCGGCGAACGCGCGCGCCACGGTCTCCCGGTCCCGCCCGATCGCCTAGTACGCGTCGGTGGAGAGCCAGTGGTGCACGCGGTCCAGGTCGATCCGGTCCGGGTCGGTGCTGAGCAGGTAGCCGTCGTGGCGGGTCAGGGTGGTCACCCTGGTGACACTAGCCCGGCGACTCGGGCCGCTGAGCAGCCAGTTCCCGGCATCTGGTCGGGCCGCCCCACGGCGGTGGCGGCTCAGTCCCGATCGAGGACGGCGCCGAGGATCCAGGTGACGAACCCGACGAAGAGCGCGCCGAGCACGGCCTCCGGCCAGAAGCTGTCGACGTGGAAGGGCAACCCGGCCTGGTCGGCGATCCAGCTCGTGAGCAGGAACAGCAGCCCGTTGACCACCAGCGCGATCAGCCCGAGGGTCAACAGGTAGAAGCCGCAGCCGACGGTCTTGATGACCGGCTGGAGCACCGCGTTGACCACGCCGAAGATCGCCGCGACGAGGACGAGCGTGGTGACCGCGTCGGTGGCGGACTCCGAGTCCAGCGTGATGCCCGGGATGAGCAGCGTGGCCAGCCAGAAGGCCAGTGCCGTGCTGGCCAGCCGGATCAGCAGCCCCTTGAGGAATCCCATGGCGGGGATCGTGCCACGGACGCGCCACACGCGGAACCCGCGAGATCGCCGGACCGCCTCGGGAAGCCGGATCCGCGGCCGGCCGCCAGACGGGCGGTGCGCCGGTCCGTGGCGGAAGGGATGCCGGTCAGTGGCGAGCGGTGCGCCGGTCAACGGCGGGAGGGGCGGCCGATGAGCTGTGACTCGATCGGGGTGGGCGAGAGCAGCGCCCAGCGCAGCGCGCGCCGGTTGACCACCGCGACCATGTCGTCCCGGATCCGGGTCAGCCACTCCGCCGACCCGCCGAGGCCCAACGCGGCGCCGGCCAGGGCTGCCTCGGCCGGGCCGAGGGGTTGCAGCACGGCCAGGTCGGCCCGGCCCAGCGCGTCGGCGTCGGCCGGGGTCAGCTCGTCGCGGACCAGTAGCGTGGCCCGCCACGCGGGGCCCGGTTCCGGGTCGGCCGGCGTCGGGCCGGCGTCGACGACCACCAGCAGCGGGCACAGCGGCGAGCCCGGTCCGCCGCCCACCGGCCGGCCCGGCGGAACCAGCGGGATCATCGCGCCCGGCGTGCCGACGCCCCGCACGAACGGCTCCCAGCTGCGGGGGCGCGCCGTCTGCACCACCACCCGGGCGCCGAGCGCCATGGCCCGCAGCGCGACGAGCTGCGCCGCGCGTACCCCGCCGACGAGCATCACCCGGGTGCTCTCCGGCCGGAACAGCCGGACGGTCACCGCGCCGCCGTGCCGGTTCGTGCCGACCATCAGCCCCGCCTCGCCGACGGTCAGCTCCAACGCGTCGGGCGCCGGCCCCGGCCCCGGCGCCCCCGCCGCCGCGAGCGGCAGCGTGGCCGCCAGCCCGTCGAGCTGCGCGCCGTCGAGCCGGTGCACCTCGCCGCCCGCCTCGGTCACCAGCCGGCGCAGCGCCTGGGCCGCGGCCGAGAGCTCCGCCGGGGTGGCGGCGGCCAGCCGTACGGCCACCTCGGTCGGAGCCGACGCGGGGTCGGCGCCGGCCCACGGCCCGGCGCAGAGCGACACCGTGGTCGCCGTCGCGGGCAGCGCGAGCAGCCGGGGCACCAGCCGCCGGCCGGCATCGGTGCGCGCGTCGGGCCAGCGGCGCAGCCGGAACGTGGTCTGGAGCAGGTCGCCCGCCCGCACCGCCTGCCAGGACTCCCGCGCCGGATGGTCGTCGTGGTGGGCCGACTCCGTCAGCACGCGCAGCGTCGCGTGCTCGCCCAGCGGGCGGGCGGTGACCGCCCCGAGCCGGCGCACGATCCGGCGTACGGTGCCGGAGAGCGCCCGCCGCAGCTGCTCGCCGGTCCAGCCCTCGGCGCGAAGCACCCGCACGGCGAGGACGGCCTGTTCCAGGCCGGCGAGCCGCCCGTCGGTGAGCTGCCGGTAGGACGTGGCGACCGCGCCGCCGCCCGCCCCGACCGTCGGCGCCGGCGCGCCCGTCAGCAGGAGCTGGAGCCGGACCGGCGGCCCGTCGGGCGCGGCCGCCGACAGCAGGGACGCCGGGAGCGGCAGCGCGCGGGGACCGTCGCCGAGCAGGTCGGCCGGGTCGCCGATCTCCACCAGGGCCACCATGCCGGCGGCGTCGTCGAGCACGGCGGCCGGCGTGCCGGCCAGCTCGGCGGGACGGACCACCGCACCCGGGTCGACCAGGTCCAGCAGGGCCGTCGGGCCCGCGGCCGGCGGCAGGGCGCGGCGGCGGGTCGCATAGCCCAGGCCGGTGGCGAGCCACTCGAAGAGCCAGCGCCCCCGCAGCCGCACCCACGCCAGGGGCAGCAGCGCCGCGGCCAGCGCCACGGCGGCCAGCGCCGCGAGCACGCCCCGGCCGGCGGCCGCGACCAGGGCGGCCACCGCGACCTGCGCGGCGACGACCTGACCAGCCCGGACGCCGATGGCCCGCCGCCGGGCGGCCGGAATCCACTGTGGCGGCAGGACGGCGCGGGGCCCCGACGCGTCCGGCGCGGGACCGGCCGGCGTGGGTGGGACCGGCGCGGGGTCGGCGGCGGCCGGCTGCGCGGCCGGCCGGGCCGGGCCCGTGTTGGTGGTCACCGTCACCGTGCCTCCTCGACCGGTCACCCGCCGCGACATCGACGCCGCCCATCGTAAGGGCCGGCCGGGGGGAGCGGGGGAGCGCGGCTGTCCACAGGGGATGGCCACGGGGTAGCAGAACCGCGACGGGGCGGCTACCGTCAGCGACGAGTTCCGCTGACCCCGCGCCCGCCCCGCTCGATGCCCGGGCGGCGCGAGCGGGGCGCCCGAGTGAGCGGGCGCGCCGACGGCCAGCCACGACCGATGAGACGAGGTGACGTCCGGGGTGTCCCAGACCCAGGCAGAAGCAGCGGTGATGCAGCAGACTGCCGCGAAGTTCGAGCAGGTTGACCAGTCCCTGCAGTCCATGCTGAGCAGCCTGATGGCCCAGCTGGAGGTGTTGCAGCAGGCCTGGCGCGGCGCCGGCGGGCGCTCGTTCGAGCAGGTCAAGCAGCAGTGGGCGCAGGACCAGGCGACGCTGCAGCGGGCGCTGCGGGAGACCTCCGGCGCCATCCGCACGGCCGGTCAGCAGTACGACGTCTCGGACAGCGAGGCCGCCAGCCGCGTGTCCACCACCAACCGCGGCGGCATCCAGCTGCCGCTCTGACCCGGTCTTCGGGGGAGGAGACATCCGATGGACCATGGTGTGCTGGTCGTCAACTTCGCCGCGTTGCAGCAGGCCAGCGCGGACATCCAGCGGGCCCTGAACACGCTCGACTCGCAGCTCGGGCAGCTCGAACGCGACGCCGCCCCGCTCGTGGCGAGCTGGTCCGGCGAGGCCCAGCAGGCGTACGAGCAGCGGCAGGGCCGTTGGCGCTCCGCCTCGCAGGACCTGCAGGCCATGCTGCGCGACATCAAGCTCGCGGTCGACGATTCCGCGGCCGACTATCTCGACACGGAGAAGAAGAACGTCGGCCTGTTCCAGTGAGCCACGCCCGGTGGTGGCGCCGACCCTGACCCGGTCGGCGCCACCACCGTCGTTCCAGCTCGTGGCTGGGCGACTGGCGGAGAGCCAGGCCCCGCGGCAGCACGCCGTCAGGCCGGACCGGCGGGCTGCCAGCGGCGGCGGGCGCCGCGCGGCACGATCAGCGCCAGTAGCGCCGCCACCGCGACCGCCGCTCCGCTGACCCCGGCCACCAGCAGCGCCCGGTCCCGGGCCGTGGCCCGGCGGGCCTGCTGCGCCACCAGCGCCGGATCGTCGCGGTTGTCGGCGAGCGCGGTGGGCGGGCGCGGCCGCTCGGGCGCCCCGCCGCCGGTCTCGGTGACCGCCCGGTACGGATTCAGCACGCCCGCGCCATACCCGCCGCCCTCGCCGCCACCCGGCGCCGGATCGGCGCTCGACACGATCCGCTGCGCCACCTGCGCCGCGCTCAGCTCCGGCCGGTACTCCCGCAGCAACGCGGCCGTGGCCGCCACGAAGGGCGCCGCGTAGCTGGTCCCCTCGGCCCGGTGGTGCCCCTGGCCGGGGGCGGCCATCAGCACGTCGCTGCCCGGGGCGACCAGGTCGACGTACGCGCCGGTCTGGGAGAACGGGGAGCGGGCCCCGTCCGCCCCGATCGCGCCCACCCCGAGCACCCCGTCGTACGCGGCCGGGTAGGGCCGGGGGTCGCCGCTGTCGTGCAGGTTCCCGGCGGCGGCCACCACGACCACGTCCCGCTCGACCGCGTAGCCGACCGCGGCCCGCACCGCCGGGTTGTCCGCGTACAGCACGACGGAGAGGTTGAGCACGTCGGCGTCGTGGTCGACCGCCCAGCGGATGGCCCGGGCGAAGTCCTCGGCGCTGACCGTGCGCCCCGACTCCCGCCCCTCGACGACCTGCTGCTCGCTGACCCGTACCGGCAGGATCCGGGCGCCCGGGGCGAGCCCGTGGAACGCCACCCCGTCGCGGAGGCCGGCGGCGATGATGCTCGCCACGCCGGTGCCGTGACCGGCGCAGTCCCGGCCGCCGTCGCCGGCCGGGTCGAGCAGGTCGGTGCCGTCGAGGACCCGCCCGGCCAGCTGCGGGTGGCGGCGGTCCACCCCGGAGTCGACGACCGCCACCGTCACCCCGGCCCCGGTGGCCAACGGCGCGAGCCGCTCCGGGGCGTACCGCTGGTGGGGCCAGGGCGGCGCGGACACCGGCCGGACCGGGGCGAGCGGGAACGGGCATCCGGGGGTCGCCCGCGCGGTGAGCGCGGCGGGCCCGGAACGGCCGACGGTGACCGGTTCCGTGGCGGCCCGGGCCGGCTGGGCGGCGGCCGCCGGGGCGGCCGGGACGGCGGCCAGCAGCGCCGTCGTCAGGGCTGCCAGGAGCGGGCGCGCGGGGGACCGGGACATCGACCGCCTCCGTATCGTGTCGACTCCGGGACGGGATGTTAGCGCCTCCGGCGCGACGGCGCGGACCGCCGCCGGCCAGCCATTGTGATCTTGTTTCTACCTTGTAGGTTGTACGCGATGCCTATGGCCTGTTCGCGGGAGGAGGGGTGGCCGTGACCGACTGGGAGCCGGCCACCGACGCCGAAGCGGCGATGCGGGACGCGTTGCGCGCCAACGACCAGCAGCTCTACTTCCGTGTCCTGGCCCAGACCGAGCTGCTGCTGCCCGTCTCGGCCGAGGCGCTCGCCGGGAAGGCGCCGGTGGGCTGGGGCACCTGGACGACCGGCGGTCGCACCCACGTGCTGGCGTTCACCTCCGCCGCGGCCATGCGGGCCTGCCTCGGGGAGAATGCCGGCTCCAGCCGCCGCACCTCGTACGCCGACCTGGCTGCCGGCTGGCCCAACCACGAGTGGTGGCTGGCGGTGAACCCCGGCCTGCCCGTCGAGGGCTACCTGCCGGCCTGGTTCGTCTCCCAGCTCTCCCGCGGCGACGTCCGGCTGCCCGGCCGCACCCTGGGTGCGCGGGCCCGCCTGGAACGGGCGGAGACGGTCGCCCGGGTGCGGGCCCAGGCCACCGGTCGCGACACGGCCGACGGGCCGGAGACCCGGCCGACCACCGGCAGTCCGGGGCGGGCCGCCCTGGCCGGTGCCGCCCCGGCCAACGGCGTCCCGGCGGCCCGGCCCGAGCCCCCGGCGGCGTCGGCGGCCGGCCGGGTGCCAGCGCCCGCCCGACCCGGGCCGCCGGAGCCGCCCCGCGCCGCCGTCCCGCCCGCGTACCCGTCGAACCGGCCGGGCCCGCAGCAGGGTGACCCGACGACCGGCGACGCCGTGGCGGCTGTCGACCGGCCGGCGCCGTCCCGGTTCGTGCCGCTCGGCGACCGCGCGGAGGGCCGGCCGGTCCCGCCCCCCGTGCCGTCCTCGCCGACGAACGGTCGTCCCGCCGGGGAGACTCCGGAGCGGCCCAACCACCGGTCCTTCTTCGAACCGGCGTCCGGCCGCGCGTCCGCCCAGCGGCAGGAGGCGCTGCGCTCCGGCGAACGGGCCGTACCGCCGTCCCGCCTCGCGCGCGGCGGCCAGCCGTTCCCCCGGCGTCGACCGCTCGCCGAGCCGGTGCCGGAGGGCCCGACCCGCCCGATCCCGATCGCCCCGGCCGACGGGGAGCCGACCCGGGCCTTCGCGGTGCCGGGCGGGGAGAGCACCCAGGTGCTGCCGCCGCGCCGGGTGGACCCGTCCGCCGAGGACGTCACCCGCGACCTTCGCGTTTCCGCCCCCGACCCCACACTGGCGTACGCCGCCCGCCGGCCGGAGCCCGACGGTGACGTGACGCAGGCCCTGCCGCGCCCCCGGCCCACGCCGGAGCCCGGCGCGGAGCAGGAGCCGGCCTCGGCCGCGGAGCCGGTCTCCGGGCCGCCCGCGCCCCGGCGCGGGTTCACGCCGATCGTCATCGAGGGCACGATCATCGAGTCGCGGGACCTCACGGGGCCGCCCGACGGCGCCCCTGAGGAGCCCGTGTCGCTGTTCGAACCGGTGCGGCGGCCCTCCCCGACCGCCCCCGCCGGCCCGGCATCGGCCGGTCCGACCGTCACGGCGCCGGCCGGTCCGACCGTCACGGCATCCGCCGGCCCGACGGCCACCGCAGCCGGTGCGGTCGGCCCCACCGACCCCGTTGCCACCGGGCCCGGCGCGGTCGACCCACCCGGTTCGGTGGAGACCGCGCCCGGCCTGTTCGACGCCCCGTCCCGGCCGGCCGCCGCCGCGCCGGGCCTGTTCGACACCGCGCCCGGGCCGCCCGACACCGCGCCCGGGCCGGCGGCGGCCGGCGCGTCGCGGCGGCTCGCACAGCCCGCGACCGGCGGTGTCGGGGGCACGGCCGCGCCGACGCCCGGCGAGGCGGTCGGGGAGGACGCCGTGCCGGCGGGGGCCCGGTGGGGCGATGCCCCGGCGGGCGGATCGGTGGCGGCCGGTGCCGAGGACCACGGGCCGGCTGGCGCCGGCGCGGCGGCGGCCCGCGTCGAGCCCGTGCCGGTCGACTTCCAGCCGGCCAACGAGGTCGAGGAGAACCTGCTCGACGCCGCCGGGAGCGGCAGCACCGACACGTTCCTGTCCACGCTGCTGCTGGCCCGCGTGCTGCTGCCGGTGGCCGCCGACTCCGCGCCGGGCAGCCGGCCCGGCGAGCCCGGCTTCGTCTGGCGTACGGAGGAGCTGGACGGCGACACGTTCGTGGTGGTGCACACCTCGCCGGAGCGGCTCGCGGAGCACGCCGACGCGGCGGCCGAGACCATCGAGGTCAAGTTCGTCCAGCTGATCCGGCGGTGGCCGGACGCCTCCTGGTCGTTCGCGGTCAACCCGGGCAGCCCGGTCGGGGCGAAGCTGCCCGGTGAGCAGATCCTCGCGCTGGCCAACTGGGCGGCGGAGGTGGGGCTCGGCGACGACGCCGGGACCGAGGGCGAGGCGGCGGCCCCCGTCGAGGAGCCGGTCAGCCGCCCCCGCTACGCGGCACCCGACCCGGCCCGGCCGATCGTGATGCAGAAGGCGGTCGCCCCCAGCCAGCTCGCGTACTACCTGGAGCGGGGCTACGACCGGGTCTCCGGTTTCGTGCACCGGGCCAACGAGTTGGCCCACCTGAACACCCCGGCGCAGCTGCACGACGCGCTCGGCCTCGGTCACCCCGACTCGCCGTTCGCGCGGGACGCCGAGGAGATCTACGTGCTGCGCTGGCCGGCGCACCGACCCAGCCTCTACCGGATCCCGTACGGCGGGCAGAGCGAGGCCGCCATGCGGGCCATGGAGGGCTGGGTCATCGAGCGCCCGCCGTTCCGGGGTAACGGCTTCGCCCCGGGCGAGAGCAGCGACGTGGTGGCGGAGTTCAAGGTGGACAGCGCCCGGCTGCCGCACGGCGCGCAGCTCTGGCGGATCGGCGCGGACGGCACGGAGCGGGTGGTCGCCATCCTCGACACCGACGCGCTGCTGTGGCGACAGGTCGGTGCGCAGTGATCCGGGACGGCTACGTGGCCCGCTGGCGCGGCCGGGAGTACCAGGCGAGCCCGGACGGCGACGACGTCCGGCTCTACCAGCCCGAGTCGGGCGAGGGCTTCGAGGAGGTACGCCCCGGCCGGTACGTGCGGGTGGTCCCGGCCACCGAGGTCGACGACCTGGCGTACGTGCGGACGACCTGCACCTGGCAGGGGCAGCCGTTCATCGTCCTCGGCGAGCACGACGGCTGGCTGCGGGTGGAGTACACCGGCGGGCGCTGGCCCGTCGCCCGGGCGATGGGGCTGGAGGTCTTCGACTTCGGCGTCTACCAGGGCTGGGCGCCCGCCGCCGAGGTCGCCGACCTGCGCGAACAGCGAGTCTGAGGCCCGCGCGGGCAGCGGGTCTGAGCCGCGCGCGGGCAGCGGGTCGGAGTCAGGACTTCGCCCAGCGCAGGATCTCGCCGAGCACCACCTCGCGGGCCTCCATGTGCGGGAAGTGCCCCACGCCGTCCAGGAGCCGCCACTCGTAGGGCGCCACCACGTACCGGCCGGAGCCCTGGGCGGTGCGCGGCAGCGACGCCTGGTCGAGCGCGCCGTGGAGCTGGAGCGTCGGGGTGACCAGCGGCTTCTGCATCAGCCGGACGAAGCGGTAGCCGTGCAGGCGGAGCACCGAGCGGAATGCCCAGCGGTAGCCCTCCAGCGCGCAGAACGCCGCCTGCGGGATCCGCATCGCCTCCCGGCACCGCCGGGCGTACGCCTCGAAGTCCGGCCCGTGGACCCAGCGCGGCCCGCCCCAGCGGCGCAGCATCTCCTCCACCGCCGCCGCGCCGTCCCGGGTGAGCACGTGTTCGTAGCGGGGCAGCTGGAACTTCAGGGTGGGCGTGGAGGCGGCGAACTGTCCGCGCGGGTCGGCGAAGATGGCCGCCCGGAGCCGGAGCGGGTGCGGGGCGCCGAGCACCACCAGCCGGCGGACCAGCGCCGGGTGGAACGACGCCACGGTCCACCCGATCATGCCGCCGATGCCGGTGCCCACCACGGTCGCGGAGCGCTCGCCGAGGGCCCGGATCAGCCCGGCGATGTCGGCGGCCAGCGTGTAGCCGTCGTACCCCCGGGGCGGCTTGTCGCTGGCGCCGTAGCCGCGCAGGTCGACCGCGACGGCGCGGAACCCGGCGTCGGCGACCGCCGGCAGCATCTCGTGCCAGGCCCACCAGTGCTCGGGGAAGCCGTGCAGGAAGAGCACCATCGGGCCGGTGCCCGACTCGACGACGTGGAACCGGCTGCCGTTCGCGCCGACGAACCGGTGCGTCCACGGCCCCTCGCTGAGGACGCAGGACTCGTCGACGGGCCCGCCACGCTGCTCGGTCATGGCAGACAGCCTAGGACCCCGGTGCCGGCCGGCTCCGCCGCCGACCCCGGCCGGGTGGCCGGGATCGCTGACGATCGCGCGGGTGGCGGACAGCACGACCGGTCGGACGCGCCACACGCGGCGACGGTTTCCCCCGCCGATCGCACCTCGCCGCCGGTGCGGAACGGGCGATGCCCGGGCAGGTGGCCTGCCCGGGCATCGCGTGGTGCGGGTGGTGCGTGATCAGGCGATCAGGAGATGCGGATCTTGGTGTAGAGGCCGTCCTTCTCCAGGACCTTGATCTTGGTGCCGGTGGCCGGGAGCTTGACGCCGTGGTTCGGCAGCTCCGGGTACCAGTACTGCTTGGTGTCGTCGAACAGCGGCTGCGCGGCCTGGCCGCGGATGTACTGCGGCTGGCTGTTGAGGTGCAGCGTGAACGAGTCGGCCTTCTTCAGGCTGAACGGCGCGTCGTAGACCTGGACGCGGGCCCGCCAGGGCTGCCCGGTCAGGTTGTAGATCGGCCGCGGGTGCGCGTCGATGATCAGGTTGCGACCCTCACCCGGGTGCTCGAACGTGTCGTTGTCCGCCCAGCGGGTGTTCCAGTAGGAGATCAGCAGACCCTCCTGGTACGCGTAGTGGTCCACGTAGTCCGGGCGGGTGTTTGCGTAGCCGAAGAAGTACGGGCCGGTCTTCAGGTACTTGTCGTACGAGACGTACTGCCGGGTGCCCGCGATGTAGTAGTTGTCGAACTCCCGGGTGTAGGTCTCCTCGGCGACCTCGAAGCCACCGGCGAGCGTCCAGCCGGCGGCGCCGGACTCGGCACCGTCGGAGAGGACGGCCTGGCCGTCGGCGGTCACGGTGACCGCGTCACCGTAGAAGCCACCCTCGGAGACACCGCCGTCGGTCTGGTAGCGCAGCCGGAACTGCGCGACCTTGCCCGCCGCCACGTCCATGGGGATGGTGATGTCGACCCACTCGCCGTTGCTGCTGCCGTCCAGGGCCGGACGTCCGGGCGAGATCTCCGGGAGGGGCTGGCCGTTGACCGTGCCCGGCAGCGCCGTCCAGGTCTGGCCGCCGTCGAGCGACGCCTCGAAGAACAGGTAGTCGTACCCGGCCTCGATGTCGTAGCGGCCCTTCATCGACAGCGACGCCGACGACTTCCCGGTGAGGTCCAGGGTCCGGGTCATCGTGCTGTTGAGGTCGTCCTCGTTGCCCGAGAAGAACTGCTTGGTGCCCTCGAACGGCTTGCCGTTGTCGAAGGAGTACTCCCGCTTCGGGAGCACCACCACGACGCCCTGGGCCTCGTCGGTGTTGTATTCCTGCGGGCCGAGCTTCAGGGTGCGCTGCTGCCCCGCGACGACCACCTCGTAGTCGAGCCAGCCGAGCTGGAGCTTGTTCCACGCGCCCAGGTCACCGCCGCGGTCGCCGATGCCGGCGTCGTCCTTGGCGCCGAGCCGGCTCTGGGCCATCAGGGTCCAGTGCTCGTTGTTGTTGTCCCCACCGTTGACGACGTTGTAGTCGTCCGGCAGACCGAGGTCGTGGCCGTACTCGTGGTAGAAGACGCTCCGGCCGCCGTTCTCCGGCTGGATGGTGTAGTCACCGATCCAGATGCCGGTGTTGCCGATCTGGGTGCCGCCGGCCGGGAAGTTGACCGGGCCGGTCGAACCCTGGTCGGACGCGAAGGCGTACCAGCGGTGGCTCCAGATGGCGTCCTCGCCCTGGTACGGGTCGCCGTCGGCCTCGTCGCCGCCGGAGTGGACGATCTGGAAGTGGTCGATGTAGCCGTCCGACTCGTTGAAGTTGCCGTCCGAGTCGTGGTCGTACCGGTCCCACTGGTCCATCGCCTTGACGTCCGCGGCGATCTGGGCGTCGGTGCGGCCGGCGGCCTTCTGGTTGGCGACCCACTGGTTGGCGGCGTCCCGGACCAGCGCCCACGTGTTGGTGCAGACGTTGTCGCCGCACGGGTAGCCGCCGGAGCGGCCGTAGCGGGCCTCGTTGTACCTGACCTTCACCCAGTCGGTGACCGTGCCGTCGACGCTGTAGCGGCCCGAGGACTGCGCCTCGTAGTACTGCTTCAGCGACTCGTCACCAGGGTTGGTGCCGAAGTAGAGCTTGCGGTAGTGGTCGGCGTTGTAGTCCGCCTGCCACACGGTGGAGTTGTCCACCGCCCGGTTGGGGGCGGGGATCTCGTTGTGCAGCGGCCCGTCGAACCGGGTCGGACCCGCCGTGGTCGGGTCGGTGTCCTGGTCCGGGTAGCTCGGGTGCCGCTCGTTGCCGAACTCGGCGAGGATGACGAAGATCCGGTCGGTCTGCTCGCGGGCGAGCTCGACGTACTGGTCCTCCATCTGGCTGGCGGCGCCGGCCCGGGTCGAGCGGGCGGTGGCCCCCTCGGCCTGGGTCTTGCCGACCTTGACGACCGTGCTGCCGTTGATCTTCTGCGCCTTGGCCCGGCCGGAGAGGACGTCGCTCAGGCCCTCCTGGCGCAGGGCGCGACGCTTGTCCTCGAGCGGGTTCGGCAGGTCGTGGTCGACATGGGCTGGCTCGGTGACCGACGGAGCGGCCGTCGGCAACTTCGGCTGCGGCGCGGCGCTGGCGGATGTGCCGACCGCCAGTCCCGTCGCCGTCAGCGAAAGCCCGAGCAGACCCACTGCGACTTTGCGCACGTGGTACCTCCGGTGTGAGGGAACCGGCCCAACGGGGGTACGGGCCGGTGGAGATCGATCCCACTAGTGGGACCAATGGTGAACATAGACACTCCTGTGACCCCTGGGAAGACGCGTCCGTCTATTTGTTGCAGAGTTTTGTTGGGAAGGCTTTTCACCGTCACATCCCGGCCGTTCATCAACCGTCATGAGCAGGGCATAGGGTCCCCGATGGGGCGGAAGAGATCGTTCTCGATCGGACCGGGTCACGTACGCGAAAAGTGGGGCCGGTGGCGTCACCGCCACCGGCCCCACGGGTAACCCGATCGTCAGTTGCTGACCTTCACGACCATGTCGTCGGTCGGGTTGGTGCCCTGCTGCAGGATCTCGATCCGGGTGCCGGAACCGGCCAGCTTCACCGAGTTCCACGGGTTGCCGGACGTCCAGTACTTGTTCGCCCCGCTGTCGAAGAACACCGGGTTCGGGTCGAGCGCCGGGAGCGTGACCGGGACACCGTTGAGGTGGAAGGTCTGCGCCGGCTTGGCGTACAGGCTGAACGTGGCGTCGAAGCCGTTGCGGCGGTTGGTGATGGTGCCCTGACCACCGACGTTGATCTTGTTCGGCCGGACGTCCACCGGGAGGTTCAGGCCGTAGCCCGGGTGCTCCGAGGTGTTGTTGTCGCCGTACGCGTAGTTCACGTACCAGACCAGCATGCCGGGCTGGACCGAGAACCGCTCCACCCAGTTCGGGCGGGTGTTGTTGAACCCGTAGTTGTACCCGCCGGTCCGCAGGGTGTCGTCGTAGCCGAAGTAGGACCGGTTCTCCGCGATGTAGAAGCGGGGGTACGTGTCGGTCACCGAGCCGCCCATCCGGGTGAAGCCCCTGGCGGTCCACTCGGCGGCCAGCGTCTCGGCGTCGTCGGTCCAGGCGACGGCGCCGCCCTTGACCAGCGACACGTTGTCCAGGAACGCGCCGGCGAGGTGCACGCCGCCGTCGGTCTGGTAGCGGTAGCGGAACTGCACGGTCTGCCCGGCGTACGCGGACAGGTCGTAGGCCAGGTCCACCCAGGCGCCGCTGGTCGAGCCGTCGACCCCGGTCTCACCGGCGTCGATCGACGAGTTGCCCAGCGGGGTCCAGGTGGCGCCACCGTTGGTCGACACCTCGGCGTAGAGGTAGTCGTAGTCCTCTTCGATGTCGTACCAGGCCTTCGCGGTGATCGACGCGGACGTCGCACCGGTCAGGTCGAGCTGGCGGGTCAGCGTGGTGTTCAGGTCGTCCGCGCTGCCGCCCCACCACTCGTACGACCCGCCGAACGGCGTGTTGTAGCTGGTGGTCTGGGTCTGCGCCGGCAGGTTGACGACGACGGCCTGGGCCTTCGGCCCGTCGCTGTCGCCGGCCGGGCCGAGCGTGACCCGGGTGGTGCCGCTGTTCTCCTCGACCACCGAGTAGTTCAGCCAGCCCAGGAACAGCTTCGACCACGGGTCCATGTAGCCCGGGGTCGACCCGATGTCGTCCGTGCCGTGGCTCAGCCACGAGCCGGAGGACATCAGGCTCCAGAAGCCCACACCGTTGTCGCCGCCGGCGGTGTCGTACAGGTCCGGCAGACCGAGGTCGTGGCCGTACTCGTGGGCGAACACGCCCAGACCGCCGTTCTCCGGCTCCGTGGTGTAGTCCCGGATCCACATGCCGGTGTCGCCGATCTGGACACCACCGGCCTTGTTCTCGCCCGGACCGGCGCTGCCGGCCAGGTTCGGGAACGCCGCCCAGCGGTGCGACCAGATGGCGTCCTCGCCCTGGGCGCCGCCGCCGGCCTCCTCGCCCTCGCCCGCGTGCACCGCCTGGAAGTGGTCGATGTAGCCGTCGGGCTCGTTGAAGTCGCCGTCGCCGTCGAAGTCGTACCGGTCCCAGATGTCGAACTGGGCCAGGTACTGCTTGATCTGCTCCGGCGTCTTGCCGGCCGCGACCTGGGACTCGTACCAGGCCGTCGCGGTGTCCTTGACGAAGTTCCAGTACCCGTCGGCCTCGGAGATGGCGTTGCTGCCGTACCGGGCCTCGTTGTAGGGAACCTTGACCCAGTCGCTGACGTCGCCGTTGACGGTGTAGCGCCCGCCGGACTGCTTCAGGTAGAAGTCCCGCATCGACTCACCCGGACCGAACATCATGTCCTGGTAGTGCGCCCGGTTGAAGTCCGGTCGCCACAGCGTGCTGTTGTCGTCGGCCGAGCTGCCGTCCCAGTTGCGGTCCGGCTCGGCGATCTGGTTGCGCACCGGGCCGGCAGCTCCACCGGTCCGGGGGTCGGTCTGGTCGCCGAACTCGACCAGCATCGTGAAGATCGGGTCGGTCTTCGGGGCCTGCTGGTACTCCACGAACAGGTCGTCCTTGACCTGGATGACCTTCGATCCGTTGCGCGTGGAAAGCTTGGCCTTGCCGGAGAGCAGGTCGGCGATGGCCTTCTTCCGGAGCTCCCGCTGCTGATCCGCCTTCGGATCGGGGAGGTTGTCCCTGCGGTGCTTCGCCTTGTCGGAACCGGGGGCCGGGTCCGCGGCCGGTGCGCCGGAGGCCGGCGCCGACACGACTCCCGCCGCCAGCAGCGCGGCCGTGGCCGAGGCCAGACCGGCTGTGACTCGTCTCCTCAAAGGTCCTCCTCCTTTGTGGATCTGTTACATGACGAGCGCGGCCGAAGCCGCGGCTGTCATGTGATGCGCCACTCACCCTGGCAGAGGTGGCGTGCGCTTGTCACGGGTCAAATACCTGCTGGGAACGCGTCCGCCGACCTGCATATGCGCATAAATGCCGACCAAAGGGCGCGATGAGCCGACATCGGTTCACGTTACGTTTTGGCCACGATCACCTTGAGTGACCGGAGTTATGAAGTCCCCATCGGGGGAGCGACCGGGGGCCGGAAATCGTCACAGAGGCTCTCAGTGATTTTGCCGGCCAGGTCCGGGTGGTGGCCGGTCGGCGCGGATCTCGGACCACACGACGAGCGGGGCCCGTCCGGAGCAGTCTGCTCCGGACGGGCCCCGCCGTGTGTCCCGTCGACCGACCCTCGGGTCAGTTCGTCGCCGGGGTGACGTACACCGTGGCGTACGAGTTGTCCTTCGCGGTGTGCTTGATGGTGATGGTGACGCCGTAGGACACGCCCTGGTCACCGGGGTTGCCGGTGCCCAGCACGATGGCGCCGCCGCCCAGCGTGACCCCGTAGTAGGCCGGCGCCGGCGTACCGTCCGGGTTGGTGACCCGGGTCGTGTACGGCGCGTTGCCCTTCGACGGGATGACGACCGAGGCGTCGCTGTCCCGGGCGTACGCCGAGCCGTCGCGGATCTCGATGCCCGGGTACCAGCCCTTGGCGTCCGTGAAGGCCGGCACCGCCGGCTGTGCGGGGAAGTTCGTGCAGTACTCGCTGTACGGCTCGTCCGCCGCCTCCAGGCACTCCCGGAAGGGGTACGTGGGGTTGAGCGAGAAGGCCGCGTTGGCGGACTGCGGGCGGCTGGGCAGGTTGTCCAGCACCGACGGGTCCTTGACGGCCGCCTCGCCCGTGCGGCGGAACGGGTCGAAGTGCGAGTCGACGATCAGCAGGCCACCCTTGGCGCCGTAGCTCGGCAGGGAGGTCAGCTGTCCGGTGACGTGGTTGACGTCGCCGAGCGCGGTGTCCCGGTACCAGACCAGCATGCCCGGGGCGTTGTAGGAGACCTTGTCGACCTTCCACGCCTCGTGCGAGTACACCGTGTCGTAGGTGTACTTCAGGCCGTTGTCGAAGCCGTCGAAGTTGCGCCACTCCGCCAGGTAGTAGTGCGCCTGGGTCGAGGTGCCGCTGTCGATGCGCCAGCCCGGGCCGGTGGTGTCGACGAAGGTGCCGCCGGTCGCGGTCCAGCCGTTGGTGCCGCTCTCGACGTCGTCGCTCCAGGTGGTGGCGCCGCCGCCGGTCACCGTGAAGTCGTCGGCGAACCAGCCGCGCTCCGCGAACGCCTCGTCGGTGGCGTAGCGGAGCCGGACCTGCACGGTCTGCCCGGCGAACGCCGACAGGTCGACGTAGTCGTGCCGCCAGCCGTTGGTGCTGCCGGTGAGGCCGTACTTCTTGTTGCCGAAGTCGACCATCCGGCCGTTCGGGTCGGCGTAGCCGTCGTTGGTGGTGACGAGCTTGCCGGTCGAGTCGTAGACCTTCTGCTCGGCCCAGGTGGCGCCGCCGTCGGTCGAGACCTCGAGGAAGCCGTAGTCCCAGTCGGCCTCGATGACGAAGTTGTTCCACATCCAGAACTTCGCGTCGGCCGCCGCCGGCACGGCCACCTGGCGGGCGATCTTGACGTCCGCCCAGTCCTGGTCGGCGCCGGTGTACCACATCTTCTCGCCGCTGTGCGGCGTGGCCAGGGTGATCACCTTGTTCGGCAGGTTGATCTTGATGCCGTCCTTGGTGCCGACCGGGGTCCGCGAGGTCTGACCCAGTTGCACGGAGCGCGGGTCGGTGCCGGGCGCGAGGGTCAGCGGGTCGGCCCAGCCGAGCACCCACTTGTCCCACAGGCCCATGTGCGTCGGCAGCGCCTGGAAGATCTCACCCGAGTGCGAGCCCGAGGCCATCAGGTCCCAGAAGTCGACGTCGGAGTCGGCGTTGCCCGAGGTGTCGTAGAGGTCCGGCAGGCCCAGGTCGTGGCCGAACTCGTGGGCGAACACACCGACGCCGGCGTCCTCCGGCTGCACGATGTAGTTCGACACCTGGAGGTTCGTGCCGGGGATGGTGTAGCCGCCGGCGATCGACGACGAGTGCGCCCAGACGGCGTAGATGCCCTCGGCGCCGCCGCCGCGGGACTTGCCCTGGCCGGCGTGCACCAGCACCAGGTGGTCGATCACGCCGTCCGGCTCGAAGACGTTGCCGTCACCGTCGCGGTCGCCCTGGTCCTCGATGTCGTAGTCGGCCCACGGGAAGTTCGGGTCCATCTGCGCGAGGGTGGCGATCGCGTCGGTGGCCAGCCGGCCCGCGCCCTGCGGGTTGTCCGGGTGCCCGTTCATCGCCTGCTCGCGGCCGGCGACCCAGTTGCCGTTCTCGTCCTGGAAGCAGCGGGAGGCCGCATACCAGCCCTCGGAGTGCGGCACCTTGATCCACGGGCTGGCCTGCCCGTCGACCGTGTACGCGCCCTTGGACATCTCCAGGTACATGTTGTGCATGGTCCGGCCGGCCAGGCTGATGCCCGGCTTGCCGTCCGGCCCGGTCAGGTCCGGGCGGACCCGCTCGGTGATGCCCTCCTTGGTGTAGAGCATCTTGTCGTAGTGCGTGGGCGAGAAGTCCGGCACCCACATCGAGTTGTTGTCCTCGCGCGACAGGGACGCCGGGTTGGGGATGTTGTTGTGCAGGGGGCCGTTCTGGACGGTGCCGGGGACACAGCTCCGGTCCCCGAAGACCGTCTTGGGGACCATGACATCGGTGAAGTCGTCGTTGGCCTGGTCGTTGAACTCCACCAGCAGGGTGAGCAACTTCGCCGTCTGGGTGCCCTCGGCCTGCTTGATCTGCCGCGGGCTCTTGCCCGTCTTGATCGCCTCGGCCTCGGTCTTGGCGAGTTCCCGCGCCGTGACCGGGTTGCCGCGGGCGAACTTGCGGTCGTAGGCCCGCGCCTGTTCGACGGCCGGGGCGTAGACACCACCCTTGCCCTTGACCTCGCGGCCGGTGCTGTCCGGCTGGACGGCCGGCTCGGAGTAGTTGATGTAGTACTCGTCCGCCCCGATGACGGCTCGGGCGGGGCCGGACTCTGCCGCCGCCGAGCTGCCAGTCACGGTCAGTGACGTGGCCGCCAGGGCGATGGCGGGCAGCGCGACGAGTAGGCGTCGACGCGACCCAGGTTGCGGATTTCTGTTCATGCCGCTCCATTTCTCGGGCATGGGGAGGGAGGGAGCCGGACGGCCTCTGATCGATGTGACGTCCATCGAACCGACTCGGCCTGCGTGAACCTAAATCAGAAACCAGGCGAAGGACAGGGGTCCACACCTGCCTGTGTCCGTTCAGCTTCTCCGGTTCCCCCGACCGACTGATGTGACAGGGCGCATCCGGTCCGCCGTGTACCCGTAAGAAATGACGATGGGTGACGGTCCGCGCGGGACCGCCACCCATCGGGTCGTACGCCTGCCGTCAGTCCTCGTCGGACTTCCCGCCGCCCATGCCGGACGAGATCAGGTCCATCACGGACGAGTCCTGGAGCGTGGTGACGTCGCCCAGCGACCGGTTCTCGGCCACGTCCCGCAGCAGCCGGCGCATGATCTTGCCGGAGCGGGTCTTCGGCAGCTCGGGCACCAGCATGATCTGCCGCGGCTTGGCGATCGGGCCGAGGGTCTTCGCCACGTGGTTGCGCAGGTCGGCGATGAGCTTCTCGCCCGCCTCGCCCGAGGTGTCGATGCTGCCGCGCGGGATGGCGAACGCGACGATGGCCTGCCCGGTGGTCGGGTCGGTCGCGCCGACCACCGCCGCCTCGGCCACCGACGGGTGCGAGACGAGCGCCGACTCGACCTCGGTGGTGGAGATGTTGTGGCCGGACACCAGCATCACGTCGTCGACCCGGCCGAGCAGCCAGATGTGCCCGTCGTCGTCCCGCTTCGCGCCGTCCCCGGCGAAGTACATGCCCTCGAACCGCGACCAGTACGTCTCGATGAACCGGTTGTCGTCGCCCCAGATGGTGCGCAGCATCGACGGCCACGGCTCGCGCAGCACCAGGTAGCCACCGCCGCCGTTCGGCACCGACTGGCCCTGGTCGTCGACCACGTCGGCACTGATTCCCGGCAGCGGCGTCATCGCCGAGCCGGGCTTGGCCGCCGTCACGCCCGGCAGCGGCGAGATCATGACGGACCCGGTCTCGGTCTGCCACCAGGTATCCACGATGGGCAGCTCACCCCGGCCGACGTGCTGCCTGTACCACATCCACGCCTCGGGGTTGATCGGCTCGCCCACGCTGCCGAGCAGCCGCAGCGAGGAGAGATCGTAGCCGGCGGGGATGTCCTCGCCCCACTTCATCATCGTGCGGATCAGCGTCGGGGCGGTGTAGAGGATGCTGACCTTGTACTTGTCGACGATCT
This sequence comes from Micromonospora sp. NPDC023814, assembly GCF_040639595.1. Lineage (NCBI taxonomy): Bacteria > Bacillati > Actinomycetota > Actinomycetes > Micromonosporales > Micromonosporaceae > Micromonospora > Micromonospora sp. NPDC023814. Next base: position 59,521 of record NZ_JBFAAF010000032.1, on the reverse strand, counting down.
CCCAGAACCGGCCCTTGTGCGGGGTGTCCGGGGTGCCCTCGTACATCACCTGCGTGGCGCCGTTGGAGAGCGGGCCGTAGACGATGTAGGAGTGCCCGGTGACCCAGCCGATGTCGGCGGTGCACCAGTAGACGTCCGTCTCCGGCTTGAGGTCGAAGACCGCGTGCGTCGTGTACGCCGTCTGGGTGAGGTAGCCGCCGGTGGTGTGCAGGATGCCCTTCGGGCGGGCCGTGGTGCCGCTGGTGTAGAGGATGAACAGCGGGTGCTCGGCGTCGAACGGCTGCGCGGCGTGCTCGGCCGGGGCGGTCTCCACCGTCTCGTGCCACCAGTGGTCCTTGGCCGACCAGGCGACCTCCTCGCCGGTGCGCCGCACGACCAGCACGTGCTCGATCGACGGGCAGTTGGCCACCGCCTCGTCCACGGTCGGCTTCAGCGCGGACGGCTTGCCCCGGCGGAAGCCGCCGTCGGCGGTGATCACCACCTTGGCGCTGGCGTCCTGGATCCGGTTGGTCAGCGCGTCGGCGGAGAAGCCGCCGAAGACCACGCTGTGCGTCGCGCCGATGCGGGCGCAGGCCAGCATCGCGACCGCCGCCTCCGGGATCATCGGCAGGTAGATAGCCACCCGGTCGCCCGCGGTGACGCCCAGGTCGGTCAGCGCGTTCGCCGCCTGGCAGGTCAGCTTGTGCAGGTCGGCGTACGTGATGGTGCGGGTGTCGCCCGGCTCGCCCTCCCAGTGGATGGCGACCCTGTCGCCCAGGCCGGCCTCGACGTGCCGGTCCAGGCAGTTGTACGCCACGTTGAGCTGCCCGCCGACGAACCACTTCGCGAACGGCGGCTTCGACCAGTCGAGCACCTGGTCCCACTGCCGCGCCCACGTCAGCCGCCCGGCCTGCCGCTCCCAGAACGCCAGCCGGTCGGCGTCGGCCTCCGCGTACGCGTCTGCGGTGACGTTGGCGTTCGCGGCGAGTTCGGCCGGCGGCGGGAACTGGCGTGTCTCGTTCAACAGATTGGCCAATGCCTCGCTCATGCCGTGCTCCCTCGTCGTTCGGGGTGACCTGCGTCTCCCGCACGAGGTTAGTCGGGGCATCCCGTCGTCCGACTGCCGGTCCGGCCAACTCGCGCCGAGCGGCCCCCGCCGCGCGCCGGACGGCCACCCAGATGCCAAAAGGGGCATCTTGTTGGCGCCCTCTGTCGAGGAAGGGCCCCTTGCTACCAGATCGCGGGTGGCGGCGGTCGCTCCCGGGCGGCTCGTCGGCGGGTCGCGTCGCGCAGTCGATAGCGTGACGGGGTGACCGCTGACCCGCTCGCCCCGCTGCTCGCGCTCGCCGACATCGCGCCCGCCGTCGAGCGGGCCCGCGAGCGGTTCGACCAGGCGCTCGGGCACCGCGCGCTGCGTCGCCACGGCGGCCAGGTCGCGGCCGAGGTCAGCCTCCGGTCCGCGGTCGCCAGCGCCGCCCTCGAGGGGTACGCCCACGAGCGCGAGGCGGTCCGCGCCGGAACCGTGACCGAGCCGGTGGTCCAGGGCGCGCTGCGGGTCGCCGGGGCGCTGCCCGGGCTGAGCGAACTCTGGCCGAAGGCGCCCCGGCAGGCGCTGGCGAAGCTGCACGTGCTCGCCGCCCGGGACGTGGTGGCCGAGGCCGAGCTGGGCCGGCCCGTGGCCGACCCGGTGGTCGCCGCGCGGCTGGACGGGCTGGCCGGTCTCGTCGCCGGCGGCACGAAGGTCTCCCCGCTGGTGCTGGCCGCCGTCGTGCACGGCGAGCTGCTGAACCTGCGCCCCTTCGCCGGGCCGTCCGGGGTGGTGGCCCGCGGCACCGCCCGGCTGGTGCTGCTGTCCAGCGGGCTCGACCCGCGCGGCCTGCTCGCCGTCGACGTCGGCCACCGCGAGCGAGAGCCCGAGTACGTCGGCGCGGCCGGCGCGTTCGCCACCGGCACCCCGGACGGCCTGCGCTCCTGGCTGCGGCACTACATGTCGGCCGTGGAGGTCGGCGCCGACCAGCTCACCACGATCGGCGACGAGATCCTCGCCGCCGCCTGACCCGCCCTGTCTGGGTCGCTTCGGTCCGGGTCGCTTCGGCCCGGATCCGGTCAGGCCGGAGCGGGGGTGGCGCGGGTGCGGCGGTGACGGCCGTACCAGGCGATGCCGATGGCCACGCCGACGCCCACGCCCAGCGCCGCCGCGGCGACCGGGACCGCCGGGCGCTCCCGCAGCCGCCGGCCCAGCGGGATCGGGTGCCGGAACTCCAGCACCGGCCAGGAGTTCTCGACCGCGAGCCTGCGCAGCTGCCGGTCCGGGTTGACCACCGAGGGATGGCCGACGCACTCCAGCAGCGGGCGGTCGCTGTACGAGTCGGAGTAGGCGTACGAGTCGGCCAGGTCGTACCCGCGGCGGGCGGCCAACTCGCTGACCGCCTCGACCTTGCTCGGGCCGGCCGCGTAGAACTCGACCTCGCCGCTGTAGCGGCCGTCCACCACGCCCATCCGGGTGGCGATCACGTCGGTGACCCCCAGCAGCGCGCCGATCGGCCGGACCATCTCCTCGCCGGAGGCGGAGACCAGCACGACGTCCCGGCCGGCAGCCTGGTGCTCCTCGATCAGGGCGGCGGCCTCGGCGTACACGTAGGGATTGATCAGCTCGTGCAGCGTCTCCGCGACGATCTGGCGGACCTGCTCCACCTGCCAGCCCTTGCAGAGCGTGGCGAGGTAGTCCCGGGTCTTGGCCATGGTCTGCTCGTCGGTGCCGCCCAGCCGGAACATCAGCTGTGCGTACGCCGACTTGACCACGTCACGCCGGGTGATCAGGCCGTCCCGGTAGAACGGCCGACCGAACGCCAGGGCGCTCGACTTGGCGATGACGGTCTTGTCCAGATCGAAGAAAGCGGCACTTCGGCCCACGGCGCGCAAGTCTAGCCGGATGGTCTATGGTCGGCGGGTGCCCGGGGTCCGATGACCCCTCGGACTTGCGGGCCGACCCCATCACCCTCGCTCATCGTGACGTCCGTCACACTCTGCGAACTTTAATTTGCAGGGAGTGGAGGTGACACCACTCGACGTATACAGGTCCGCTCAGGCAGACTGGTCGGCACGACGAGCTTTCATATCTCGCACAACACACAGGCCCTCGGCGGTTGCACCCCCCGTGACCGCTGAGTGGGTTCGGCTCGACCCCCCCGGAGCCGAACCTCCCGACGACCCCCGTCTCCCCCCGACGGGGGTCGTCCCTTTCCGCCCTGAGCGCTCCGCCGCAGGTCACAGGTCGTCTCCGTCCTCGTCGAGGCCGCTCTCCGAGGGCGAATCCTCGGCCGGAGGCAGCCCCTTCAGTGAGATTGGTGGCGATCAGCCTCGCGCGCGTTCGTGGGGCGAAGCGGAGATGCTCAGGAGTGGGCGAGGACGGCCGGGGGGCGGATGCGGCGTTGGTAGGAGCGGGTGCAGAGGGCAAGTGAGAGGCCAAGGCCGGCGAAGGCGAGCCCGCCCACGTAGCCGACCCAAGGGGACCAGCCTTCGGCGTCGCCGACTGTGAAGCCGACGGCCGAGGCGATCACGGTGGCGAAACCGTAGGGGGTGAGGGCCACGGTGCCCGCCAGCCCAGGGCGAGCAGCGTCCAGCGTGGCAGCCGCTCGCCCCAGGGCCGGGTCAGCGTGGTCAGCAGCAGCACCCCGCCGAGGGCGCCCAGCACGGTGAAGTCGATCCCATGCTGCTCCAACCACACCAGCGCGTCGGGCGCACCGCTGGCGCGCAGCGAGGCGGCGAGATCACCTGCCGGCCGGCCAGCGTTCCCGCCCAACGCCCAGTAGGTCTTCATCAGGATGTAGGGGGCCAGCGCAGCAGTTCCGAACCAAACGGCCTTCGCGGACTTCATCGAGCTCATGCGTCGATTCCAGCCCAGCCCCGGGTCCGAAACCTCCCGTGGGGGAGCCAACCGGCTCCCCCGCGGGAGGGATCAACAGCGGTCGTGCGGACTCCCGCAGGTCGGTGCATGGCGTTGTCAACCGCCAGACCGCGAACCCCGGACCGCCAACCGCCGCCGGCTGCCGCTCGACCACGGCGCCGCGGCGGGGGGCGCCTCCGCCCCTCGCCGCTGTCGGCGCCCGCTCAGCCCCAGATCTGCGGCGCGGGCTGTCGGGTCGTGGCGTTCAACCGGTTGAAGAAGTTGGTGGTGGCGATCCAGAGCACCAGCGCGGCCAGTTCCTTCTCGTCGAAGTGCCGGGTGGCCTCGTCCCAGACCTCGTCGGGCACCGCGTCGGCCCGGTCGGCGAGCCGGGTCGCGGCCTCGGCGAGCGCGAGCGCGGCCCGCTCCGCGGCGGTGAAGTACGGCGTCTCCCGCCAAGCGGCCAGCGCGAAGAGCCTCTCCTCGGTCTCTCCGGCCTTCCGTGCGCTGCGCGCGCCGGAGTCGACGCACGCGCTGCATCCGTTGATCTGGCTGGCCCGCAGGTGGACCAACTCCAGCGTGCTGGTGGGGACACCGGCGGAGTGCGCCGCCTTGTAGAGCAGGTTGATCGCCTTCACCGCGTCGGGGAGCAGCATCGCGGGGTTCTGGATGCGGGCCTGCATGGTCATCTCGTCCCTGCCCTTCCTGTTACGCTCGCTGGCGTTTCTCGCCGCAGCGTTCTCGTCCGTCACCCTGATGTCGACAGGGGGACGGGCGGCGTGACAGATGTGACCGCGGTCACGTGGAGGCCGGACGTCGGCCAGGATTGCGATGCCATGAGCGACACCGATCTGCTGGCCCTGCGCTTCGAGGAGCAGCGTCCCCGCCTGCGGTCCGTGGCCCAGCGGATGCTCGGCTCCCGGGCCGAGGCCGACGACGCGGTCCAGGACACCTGGCTGCGGCTCAGCCGCGCCGAGGTCGACGGCATCGACAACCTGCCGGGGTGGCTCACCACCACCCTCGGGCGGGTATGCCTCGATCGGCTGGGGTCGAGCACGGCCCGCCACGAGCAGCCCGCCGATGTCGCCGAGGACGAGCCGGCCACGGCGGGGCCCGGCGAGGTCGATCCCGAGCGGGAGGCGCTGCTCACCGAGTCGGTCGGACGGGCGCTGGACGTCGTGCTGCGGACCCTCGGCCCCACCGAACGGCTGGTCTTCGTGCTGCATGACATGTTCGCGGTGTCCTTCGACGAACTCGCCCCCGTTGTCGACCGCAGCCCGGCCGCCGTACGGCAGATCGCCAGCCGGGCCCGCCGTCGGGTGCAGAGCGGACCCCCGATGCCGGAGACGGACCGGAACCGGCATCGTGGGGTCGTCGAGGCGTTCCTCGCCGCGTCCCGGGAGGGGCGCTTCGACGACCTGCTCAGCCTGCTCGACCCGCACGTCGTCCTGCGCTCCGACGCCACGGCCGTCAAGATGGGCGGAACGGGCGAGGCACGCGGCTCGTCCGTCGTGGCCGCCTTCTTCTCCGGGCGGGCGCAGGGCGCTGTGCCGGCGTTCGTCGACGGCGCGCCGGGCGCGGTGGTGGTCGTCGGCGGCCGTACCCACATCGTGATCAGTTTCGTGGTCACCGACCGGATCGTCGGCGTCGAGGTGGTCGCCGACCCGGACCAGATCGCCGCCCTCGACCTGGTCATCGACTGACCGACGCGGACGGTCTCCCGCGAAGGACCTGGGGTTCGCCGGCGGCGTGGCTCCCGACGTCGCGCCGCCGTGCACGGGCTCTCCGCTGCCGCCAACCTCGGGCCTCTGCGGGTCGCGGGGCATGAGTGCGTGCCGCGAGCCGACGGACATAGCAGATCGACTCGCGCGGTGGGCGTTGTCCACAGGCGCCGAAGTTGTCCACAGGCTGGCGACGCGGGGCGGCGCCCGGTGGCGGATCGGGAGGAGGGTCTCGGGTCAGCAACCCCGGAGCCCGACCGCTGGAGGCCGCGATGCCACCCCGTACCTCCGTCCCGCCGCACCGGCGCCTGCCGCTGCTCGTCACCTCGGACGGCGACCTGCTCGACGACCTGCTCCGGCTCGCCGCGGCGGGCGGCGTCGAGGTGGAGCTCGCCGCCGACCCGGCGGCGGCCCGGACCCGCTGGCTGCCCGCCCCGCTCGTGCTGGTCGGCGCCGACCAGGCCCAGCCGTGCCTGCGGGCGCGGCTGCCGCAGCGGCCACGGATGGTGCTGGTCGGCCGGTCCGGGGAGCCCGATCCCGGCTTCCAGGTCGCCGAGCTGATCGGCGCCGAGCACGTGGCGGTCCTGCCGGCCGCCGAGCCGTGGCTGGTGGACCGGTTCGCCGAGTGCGGGCCGGAGGGCGCCGATCGGGGCGTGGCCCGGATCACCGCCGTGCTGGGCGGGCGTGGCGGTGCCGGGGCGAGCATCCTGGCCGGCGGGCTCGCGGTCACGGCCGCCCGTGCCCGGCTGCGCACCCTGCTCGTCGATGCCGACCCGCTCGGCGGTGGGCTCGACCTGGTGCTGGGTTGGGAGCAGTTGGAGGGGCTGCGCTGGCCGGCGCTGACCGACGCCGACGGCCGGGTGGACGCGCCGGCGCTGGTGCGGGCCCTGCCGAGCCGGGGCGACCTGGTGGTGCTCTCCTGGGACCGGGGCGACCTGCTTGCCCTGCCCGCCCAGGCGATGGCGGCCACGGTCGACGCTGCCCGGCGGGGCCGGGACTTCGTGGTGGTGGACCTGCCCCGGCAACTGGACGACGCGGCCGTCACCGCACTCCAGGCGGCCGACCAGGTGTTCGTCGTCGTACCGGCCGAACTGCGGGCCACCGCCGCAGCCGCCCGGGTGGTTGCGGCCGCCGCACCGCACTGCGCCGCGATGTCGGTGATCGTGCGCGGTCCGGCACCGGGCCGGCTCGGGGCCGCCGAGGTGGCCCGCGCGCTCGGGCTGCCGCTCGCCGGCACGCTGCGGCCGGAGCCGGCGTTGGCCCGTGGGCTGGAGCGGGGCGAGGCACCGGCCGCCCACGGCCGGGGGCCGCTGGCGGCCCTCTGCCAACGCATCGTCGCCGACCTGACCGGCACGTCCACGGCGGGTGCGGCATGACCGGACCGTCCGAGGGCGACACCCTCGCCTCCCGGGTGCGGCAGCGGATCGCGGCCACGGCGACCCCGGTCACCCCCGCCGCGATCGTGTCCGCCGTACGCGCGGAACCCGCCGCCGCCGTGCTGGGCGACACCGCCCTGCTGCGGATGGCCGACCGGGTGCACGACGACCTGGTGGGCGCCGGTCCGCTCGCGCCGCTGTTGGCCGACCCGGAGGTCACCGACGTGCTGGTCAACGGCGTCCGGGTCTGGGTGGACCGGGGGCAGGGCCTGCACCAGGTCGCGGTGCCGATCGGCACGGTCGACGATGTTCGCCGGCTCGCCCAGCGGCTCACCGCCAGCGCCGGCCGGCGGCTCGACGACGGCTCGCCGTACGCGGACGCCCGGCTCCCCGACGGCACCCGGCTGCACGCCGTGCTGCCGCCGGTGGCGACCGACGGTCCCTACCTGTCCCTGCGGACGTTCCGGCAGCGGCCGTTCACCCTCGACGAGCTGGTACGTCAGGGAACGGTGCCCCGGCCGATGGCGCCGGTGCTCTCCGCCGTGGTGGCGGCCCGGCTGGCGTACCTGGTGACCGGCGGCACCGGTTCGGGCAAGACGACTCTGCTGAACACGCTGCTCGGGCTGGTGCCGTCGACCGAGCGGATCGTGTTGGTGGAGGACGCGGCCGAGCTGCACCCCCGGCACCCGCACGTGGTCGGATTGCAGGCCAGGACTGCCAACGTGGAGGGCTCCGGCGCGGTCGGGCTGACCGACCTGGTCCGGCAGGCACTGCGGATGCGGCCCGACCGGCTGGTCGTCGGCGAGTGCCGGGGCGGGGAGGTGGTCGACCTGCTCGCCGCCCTGAACACCGGTCACGACGGCGGTGCCGGCACCCTGCACGCCAACGCCCCCTCCGACGTGCCGGCCCGGCTGGAGGCGCTCGGGATGCTTGGTGGGCTGCCCCGCCCCGCGCTCCACGCCCAGGTGGCCGCCGCGCTTCAGGTGCTGCTCCAGGTGCGCCGGGGCGAACAGGGGCGGGTGCTGGAGTCGGTGTGCCTGCTCCTGCCCGAGGGCCCGGACCGCCTGGTCGCCGCGGTTCCCGCCTGGGTACGCGGGCGCGGCCTCGGTCCGGCCGCCCGCGCGCTCGGAGCGCTGCTGCGGGAGCGCGGCGTGCCGGTGCCGCCGATCCTCAGCGAGCCGTGGCCCGGATCGGCGGGCCCGAAGTGAGCGCCCCGTACGCGCTGGTGGCGCTGCTGTCGATCGCGTCGGCGGTCGTCGTGGCCAATCTGGTGGGCGGCCTTCGGAGCAGGCGGCGCGCCCTCGCGGGCGAGGCACAAGGGAACGCGTCGACCGGAGCGGACGATCCGCTCGTCGACTGGATCACCGAGCTGCGTCGAACGTCGGAGCCGGACCTCCGTCCCGCCCCGCCGGATCGTCCCGCCGAGACGTTTCCCGGCCCGGCCGCTGCGGCGCCGACCGGCCGGCAGCCTGGTGAGATGTCCGAGGTGACCGCGCCGGCGCGCCTGCCGGCCGTCGCCCAGGCCGCCTCGGTCCGCCGGGTGCCTCCGGGCGGGCGCGGACCGGGCGGCGCGGCGCAGTGGCCGCCGCGGGACGTCGCGGACCGGCCGTCCTGGCCGTGGCCCGCCGGTGGTCACCCCGGCCCGTCCCGACCGCCGGGACCCGCCCGACCACCTGTCCGGCGGGACGCGCGACGTCCCGCCGGCGCGCCGGCCCCGACCGCTGCACCCACCCGTCGACCCGACGTGCGGGCGGCCCGTCCTGCCGGCGCGGGACGGCGAGACTGGTCGGGCGTGCTGACCACGTCGCCGAGGCGCACCCTGCTGCTGGTGGGGCTGGCCGGCGTCGCGGCCGGACTGCTGCTGGCCGGGCCGGTGGCGGCGGTGGCGGTCGGCGCCTACGGCCCGCTGGCCGCCCGCGCGCTGCTCCGACGGCAGTCCGGCCAGCTGGCGGACCGGGCCCGGCGACGTCGGCTGGACGAACTCTGTGGGCTGGCCGCCGATCTGCGGGCCGGCCTGCCGGTGCCGGTCGCCGCCGAGCAACTCACCCTCGGACGGACCGGAACCTCCGCCGGGATCGGTCGGGAGGACGCGGCGCCCGGCGACGGGCGGGCCTCCGACGCCGGAGCGGACACGCTGCACAAGCCGCCCCGGCGACCCGCCGGCAACGGCCCGGACCGGCTGGAGCGGCTGGCGCGCGCGGCCGTACGCCTCGCCGACCGGACGGGCGCGCCGCTGGCCGAGCTGCTGGAGCGCATCGAGGCCGACGCCCGCTCCACCGACCGGGGACTGGCCGCCGCGGACGCCCAGGCGGCCGGGGCGCGCGCCACCGCGTTGCTGCTCGCCGCTCTGCCGCTCGGCGGCATCGGGCTCGGCTACGGCATTGGCGTCGACCCCGTGGCGGTGCTGCTGCACACCCCCGTCGGTGGTGCGTGCGCGGTCGCCGCCGTCGCCCTCCAGGTCGCGGGCCTGTTCTGGGCCGAGCGGCTCGGCGCGACACCGGGGCGGGCGAGCTGATGCTCCGGGCGGTGCTGGTCGCGGGCTGCCTGGCGGCGGTGGCTCTGCTCGCCGTCGCGTTCCTAGCCGGCCGGCGGCCTCTGCGCCGCCTGCACGCCCTGCGCGGGGCGCCGCCCGGCGTACGTCCGGCCGGCTCGGCTCACCGACCGGTGGCGCCCGGCACCGGCGACGAGGCGCCGGAGGGTGCGCGGTCCCGGCGACGGCCGGATGCGATCCGGCTCGCCGCCGGGCTGGGTGGTCTGGCCGTGGCCGTCGTGGTCGGCGGCTGGCCCGGGTTGCTGACAGCCGTGCCTGCGGCGCTGCTGCTCGACCGGTTGCTGCGCCGGATCGAGCCGCCGGCCGTCCGCAGACGGCGGCTGCAGGAGGCCGCCGACCTCCCGCTCGCCGCCGACCTTCTCGCGGCGGCGATGCGGGCGGGGGCGCCGGTGGACAGGTCCGTCCTGGCCGTGGCGGACGCGCTCGACGGGCCCCTCGCCGACCGGCTCGCCCGGGTGGGCCGGCTGCTGCGGCTCGGCGGCGGCCCCGAGGAGGCGTGGGAGCCGCTCGCGTCGGTGCCGGGCGCCGAGCGGCTGACGGCGGCCGTCCTGCGCTCCTCGAACAGCGGCGGGGCGCTGGCCGGCGCGCTGACCCGGCTCGCCGACGACCTGCGCGCCGACCGGTCCACGGCTGCCGAGGCGGCCGCCCGCCGCGCCGGCGTCCTCATCGTGCTGCCGCTGGGGCTTTGCTTCCTGCCGGCCTTCATTCTCGCCGGCCTGGTGCCGGTGATCGTCGCCGTTCTCGGCGACGTGCTCTGACCCACCCTTCAGAAAGGACGAACACATGCGCAAACTTCTCGCCCGCCTGCGCGGGGACGCCGGGATGAACACAGCCGAGTACGCCGTCGGCACGCTCGCCGCCGTCGCCTTCGCCGGGATCCTGCTCAAGGTGCTGACCTCCGGCAACGTGCAGTCCGCGTTGACCGCCGTCATCGACCGGGCGCTCAAGTGAGCCGGCGCCGGTCGGCCGGCCGCGACCGGGGTTCCTTCACCGCCGAACTGGCGGCCGGCCTGCCGGCGCTCCTGCTGCTCCTGCTTACCGGGCTGACCGCGGTGAACGCCGTCGGCACGAGGGCGGGCTGCCTGCACGCGGCCCGGGAGGCGGCGCTCGCCGCCTCCCGGGGCGAGGACGGGGTGGCCGCCGCCGGCCGGGCGGCCCCGGCGGGCGCCGAGGTCACGGTCACGGTCGACGGCCAGCGGGTCACCGCCACCGTCCGAGGGCCCGTACGCGCACTCGGCACGCGGCTGCCCCGGATCACCGTGGCCGCGACCGCGGTCGCGGCCGTGGAACCCGGCGTCCCGGCGGCCCGACCGTGACCGGCCCGTCAGTGCCTCGCCCCGGAGGAACCGGCGGGGAACGTGGCGGAGCGACGGTCTGCCTGCTCGCGGTCGGGCTGGTGTTCGTCGTGGTCGGCCTGTTCGGGGCGGCCGTCGGTGCCGCCCAGACCGCCCGGCAGCGGGCCCGGGTCGCGGCGGACTTCGGCGCGCTCGCTGGTGCCGGGCAGGCCCTCGGTGGCGAAACAGCGGCGTGCGGTCGGGCAGCCGAGATCGCCGACGCCAACGGCGGCTCACTGCTGGACTGCCGGCTCGACGGCCTCGACCTCCTGGTGACCGCGGAGGTGGCCGTCACCCCGCTGCCCGGCCTGGCGCGGGCCGCCACGGCGACCGCCCGCGCCGGACCGGTCCGGGCTGATCAGGAGAGGGACTGACCGGGAGAGGGTCAGCGTGCCTGGAGGGCGTCGAGGGCGACGGCCATCGCGATCACGAGTCGGCGGTCGATCTGCGGGTGCTGCACCTGGACGACGTACCGGTCACGCAGGCCCCACTGCTTGATCACCGAGAAGACGGGCTGGCCGTCGGCGACGAAGTCGAAGTGGTACGGCAGCCAGGACAGCGAGTCGACGAAGCGCCGCAGCAGCGCCACCGGCATGCTGCGTTCCTGGCCGGTGATCTGCGGCAGGCCGGCCTGCTCCACGTGCCACGTGGACCGGAGCAGCGACTGAGCGAAGTCCTTGCGGAACAGGCCGATCGGGTTGCCGGCGTGGTCGGTCACGTCGTACGTGGCGCCGATGTCGAGGCGCTGGCGGGCCTTGAAGCCGAGCAGCGGCTGCTGCTTCGAGTCGTCGGTGTAGATCGTCACCTGCTCCTTGAAGGCGAGCCGCTTCTGCTGGGCGAACGCCAGCATCCCGCCTTCGGAGCCGTCCGGTGCGACGGCGTGGACCTCGTACTGGTTGACCATCATCCGGATCCGCTGCCGGATGTGGAACTGCTGCTGGGACTGCAAGGTGTCGGGCTGCATGGGATCTCCTTCGAGGGGTGGGCCGGAGTGTCGCACAGGCTCAACCGCCCCGCCGGCCCTCAGGTAGCGAGCGGCCCTCGTCGTCACCCGCGCCTCCGCCACCGCGAGCCCGCCGCACGGGACGGCAGCGTAGGCGGCGGGCTGGTCAGTCCCGGACGGCAGCGTCACCCGGAGCAGCGGCGCGAGGATCCGGGGTGCCGCCGGCATCCCCGGACCGGCGGGGCGCAGGTACGCCGTCGGGCAGGTTGGCGAGTACCACGTCCAGCACCTTCACCGCGTCCGGCTTCGAGAGCGGGTTGTTGCCGTTGCCGCACTTCGGGGACTGCACGCAGGACGGGCAGCCCGCCTCGCAGCCGCACTCCGCGATCGCGTCCCGGGTGGCCCGCAGCCAGGCCGCGGCCGTGCCGTACGCGCGCTCAGCGAACCCCGCCCCGCCGGGGTGCCCGTCGTAGACGAAGACCGTCGGCGCCTCGGTGTCCGGGTGCACGGCGGTGGAGAGCCCGCCGATGTCCCAGCGGTCGCAGGTGGCGGTGAGCGGCAGCAGCCCGATCGCGGCGTGCTCGGCGGCGTGCAGCGCGCCCGGCACGTCGGCCGGCTCCACGCCGGCGGACGCCAGGGACTGCGGCGACAGGGTGAACCAGACCGCCACGGTGCGCAGCTCCCGGGCCGGTAGGTCCAGCGGACGGGTGTCGATGACCTCGCCGGAGGCGATCCGTCGTCGCTGGTACGACACCACCTGGCTGGTCACGTCGACCTCGCCGAGGAAGAGGCCGACGGGCCCGGCGTCCACGTACGAGCGGACCGACACCACCGACAGCGACGTGACGTCCCGGGCGTGGGTCGACCAGTCCGGCTCCTCGGGGTGCACCAGCGCGCACCCGTCGGCCAGGTCGAGCGAGTCGACCACGTACGAGACGCCCTGGTGCAGGTAGACCGCGCCGGGGTGGAGCAGGAAGTGCGACGAGCCGCCGTCGACGGTGCCGAGCAGCCGCCCGGTCGCCGCCTCCACCACGCAGACCGGCGCGCCGCCCTCGCCGCGCAGGTCCACCTCCGGCCGTTCCCGGTGCCGCCAGTACCAGCCGGTCGGCCGCTGCCGCAGCGCCCCCGCCGCCACGAGCTGGTCCACCGCCTCCTTTGCCCCGTCGCCGAAGAGTTCCAGGTCGGCCGGGGTCAGCGGCGCTTCGACCGCCGCGCAGGCGAGCTGCGGGGCCAGCACGTACGGGTTGGCGGGGTCGAGCACGGTCGCCTCCACCGGCCGGCCGAACAGCGCCTCCGGGTGGTGCACCAGATAGGTGTCGAGCGGGTCGTCCCGGGCGACCAGCACGGCGAGTGCCTCCTGCCCGGAGCGCCCGGCCCGGCCGGCCTGCTGCCACAGCGAGGCCCGCGTGCCCGGGTAACCGCAGATCAGCACCGCGTCGAGCCCGATCAGGTCGACGCCCAGCTCCAGCGCGTTGGTCGAGGCCAGCCCGAGCAGGTCGCCGTGCAGCAGCGCGCGTTCCAGCTCGCGTCGCTCCTCGCGCAGGTAGCCGGCCCGGTAGGCGGCCACCCGGTCGCCGAGGCCGGGCACCGCCTCGTCGAGGGCGCGGCGGGTGTTCGCGGCGACCACCTCGGCTCCGCGCCGGGAGCGCACGAAGGCCAGTGTGCGTACCCCCTCGGCGACCGTGTCGGCGAGCAGGTCGGCCGTCTCCCGCAGGGCCGACCGGCGGACCTGGGTGAGGTCCGCCTGCTGGTCCGCGTGGGAGTCCGGCGGCAGCAGCGGCGGCTCCCAGAGCGCGAAGGTCACGCCGCCGCGCGGCGAGGTGTCCTCCGTGACGGCGGCGACGGGCAGCCCGGTGAGCCGCCCGGCGGCCGCCGCCGGGTCACCGGAGGTCGCCGAGGCCAGCACGAAGACGGGGGTACGCCTGAACCGGGCGCACTGCCTACGCAGCCGGCGCAGCACGTGCGCGACGTGCGAGCCGAAGACTCCCCGGTAGGTGTGGCACTCGTCGATCACCACGTACGCGAGCCGGCGCAGGAACCCGGACCACTGGGCGTGGCCAGGCAGGATGCCGTGGTGCAGCATGTCCGGGTTGGTCAGCACGAACCGCGAGTGCCGTCGGATCCACTCCCGCTCGGCGCGCGGGGTGTCGCCGTCGTAGCAGGCGGGGCGTACGCCCTCCAACTCCAGCGCGGCGACGGCGCGCAACTGGTCGGCGGCGAGCGCCTTCGTCGGCGCCAGGTAGAGCACGGTGGCCCGGGGGTCGGCGAGCAGGGTGGCCAGCGCGGGAAGCTGGTAGGCCAGGGACTTGCCGGACGCGGTGCCGGTGGCGACCACCACGTGCTGGCCGTCGTACGCCAGGGTGGCGGCCTCGGCCTGATGCCGCCAGGGCGCGACCACGCCGCGCCGGGCGAACGCCGCGCGCAGCTCCTCCGGCGCCCAGCCCGGCCACGGGGCGGGCTCGCCGGCCCGGGCCGGGACCCGTTCGACGTGGGTGACCGGATCGACGCCGTTGCGGGCGCGCAGCCGGCCCAGCAGGTCGGCCGGCGATCGCCCGGTGCCGGTGCCCACGGATACGGTGGCTGCGGACGACGGCTTCAGGTCGTGGTGTGGCGTCAGACGCGTCGAGCCGGAGCTGTCGGACGACGGCTTCAGGTCGTCGCGCGGCGTTGGGGGCGTCGAGCCGGAGCTGTCGGACGACGGCTTCAGGTCGTCGCGCGGCGTCAGACGCGCCGAGCTGAAGCTGTCGGAGGTCACGTCCTGCACTCTCGCACTGGTGTTCGGAGATGAGAAGCGGGGTATGGGGATGCCTTCGCCGGTGAGCAGAGCCGTATCCGGCGGGGATGGTTAGATGCCCAGGAGAGTTTACGGCTCTTGCGAGGGAGGACCGATGGAGCTGTCGCTGGCGACCCGCACCGTGGGCGAGCACACAGTGCTTGAGGTCGGCGGTGAGGTGGACGTCTACACCGCCCCCCGGCTGCGGGAACGGCTCCTCGAACTGATCGACGGCGGGGCCCGCCACGTCGTGGTCGACCTCGGCCGGGTGGACTTCCTCGACTCCACCGGCCTGGGCGTGCTGGTGGGCGCGCTCAAGCGGCTGCGCTCGGCCGGCGGTTCGTTCGCGTTGGTCTGCGACAAGGAGCCGCTGCTCAAGATCTTCCGGATCACCGCGCTCGACCAGGTCTTCCCGTTGCATCCCACGGTCGACGCGGCGGTCGGCGCGGGCCAGGCCGGCGCTGGCGCGTGATGGCCACGGTCCGGCTCTCCTTCTCGCCGGCTCCGGTGCACGTGCGCACCGCGCGCCTGGTCGGTGTGGCGGTCGCCCGGCGCGCCGGGGTCCGCGAGGACCTGCTCGACGAGGTGCGTCTGGCCATCGGCGAGGCGTGCACGCGCGCGGTCGCCCTGCACCGCCAGTACGGCGTGCCCGACCCGGTGCTCGTCGAGATGTCCGACACCGGGGCGTACGCGGTGCGGGTGGTCGACCGCGCGCCGATCGAGGCCGGCCTCGGCCTGGCCGCGCTGGACGCCGACCAGCTCGCCAACGAGTCGCTGAACGAGGACGACCTCACCACCGGCGTCGGCTTCGCGCTGCTCGCCGGCTTCGTCGAGGACCTGCAGGTCCGCCCGGTCGACGAGGGCATCGGCACCGAGGTGCGGATGGTCTGGCCCGTGGGCCGCTGAAGCTGATCCGCCCGGCCCCGGCGAGGGTCGAGCCGCTCCTCCACCGCCCTCCGGCAGAGGGCGTCGCACGCCGTCAGGCCGCGTCCCGGGAAGGGACGCGGCCTCCTTGTCATGGACGGACTCCTATATCAGATTTTTCCTCATAACACAGCGACGAAGATCATCGAGACAGGGTGCCCCCTCGGTGTGACCTCCGACACTGCGGAGGGCTACAGTACGCGGGTTGTCAGCAAGTGATCGCATCCCGCAACCAGCGGGAACGGTGTCATCGCTGGTCCGCCGGGGTGGGTTGGCGCGCGCTTGCGAATCCGCATCCAGGCGCCGGGTCGGTGCGTCTCCACCGGCCGGCGCGAGCGTTCGGTACAGGAGGACACAGATGTCCGACACCTTGGCCGCCGAGGGCGGCGGGATCTCCCTCACCGGAAACAATGTCACGTACGTCGTCATCGCCGCGGTGATCGCGCTGGTGGCGCTCGCCTTCGCCGCCGCACTGACGAAGGCCGTACTGGCCGCCGGCAAGGGCACCACCAACATGCAGGAGATCTCCGGCGCGGTCCAGGAGGGCGCCTCGGCCTACCTGCTCCGGCAGTTCCGCACCCTGGCGATCTTCGTGGTCATCGCCGTGGTGCTGCTCTTCCTGCTGCCGGTGCACGACACCGACGGCAACGAGACGGCGGTGAAGATCGGGCGCTCCGCCTTCTTCGTCGTCGGCGCGTTGTTCAGCGCGTTCATCGGCGGCGCCGGCATGTGGTTGGCCACCCGGGCCAACCTGCGGGTCGCCGCCGCCGCCCGGGAACGGCAGGGCGGCCGCGAGGCCGCCATGAAGATCGCCTTCCGCACCGGTGGCGTGGTCGGCTTCCTCACCGTCGGGCTCGGCCTCTTCGGCGCCGCGCTGGTCGTGCTCTTCTTCCGGGGCGACGCGCCGACCGTGCTGGAGGGCTTCGGCTTCGGCGCCGCGCTGCTCGCCATGTTCATGCGGGTCGGCGGCGGCATCTTCACCAAGGCCGCCGACGTGGGCGCCGACCTGGTCGGCAAGGTCGAGCAGGGCATCCCCGAGGACGACCCGCGCAACGCCGCCACCATCGCCGACAACGTGGGCGACAACGTCGGCGACTGCGCCGGCATGGCCGCCGACCTCTTCGAGTCGTACGCCGTGACCCTGGTCGCCGCGCTGATCCTCGGCCGCGCCGCCTTCGGCGAGCAGGGCCTGGTGTTCCCGCTGATCATCTCCACCATCGGTGTGCTCATCGCGATCGTCGGCGTCTTCATCACCCGGCTGCGTGCCGCCGACCGCAACGGTCTGACCGCGATCAACCGGGCCTTCTACATCTCCGCGCTGCTGTCCGCGGTGCTGGTCGCGGCCGCCACGTACGCGTACCTGCCGGCCACCTTCGCCGAGCTGGAGGGCGGGCTCACCGACGTCGACGAGAACCCGCGGGTCGTCGCCATCGGCGCGGTCGTCATCGGCATCGTGCTGGCCGCCGCGATCCAGGCGCTGACCGGCTACTTCACCGAGACCGACCGGCGCCCGGTGCAGGACATCGGCAAGAGCTCCCAGACCGGCCCCGCCACCGTCATCCTCGCCGGCATCAGCGTCGGCCTGGAGTCGGCGGTCTACTCGGCGCTGCTGATCGGCGCCGGCGTGTTCGGCGCGTTCCTGCTCGGCGGCAGCTCCATCACGCTCTCGCTGTTCGCCGTGGCGCTGGCCGGCACCGGCCTGCTCACCACGGTCGGTGTGATCGTCGCGATGGACACGTTCGGCCCGATCTCCGACAACGCCCAGGGCGTGGCGGAGATGTCCGGCGACATCGACGAGCACGGCGCCCGGACGCTGACCGAGCTGGACGCGGTCGGCAACACCACCAAGGCGATCACCAAGGGCATCGCGATCGCCACGGCCGTGCTCGCCGCGACGGCGCTCTTCGGCTCCTACACCGACACGCTGCGCACCGCGTACTCCGACGCGGGGGTGGGCGACGTCGGCGCCGAGATCCTCAACTCGCTGAACGTGGCGAACCCGCGCAACCTGGTCGGCCTGATCATCGGCGCGGCGGTGGTCTTCCTCTTCTCCGGGCTGGCCATCAACGCGGTCTCCCGCTCGGCCGGCGCGGTCGTGATGGAGGTCCGCCGGCAGTTCCGCGAGCTGCCCGGGATCATGGACCGCACCCAGCGCCCCGAGTACGGCAAGGTCGTCGACATCTGCACCCGGGACGCGCAGCGCGAGCTGATGACTCCCGGCCTGCTCGCCATCCTCGCCCCGATCGCGGTGGGCTTCGGCCTCGGGCCGGGCGCGCTGGCCGCGTACCTGGCCGGGGCGATCGGGGCCGGCACGCTGATGGCGGTCTTCCTGGCCAACTCGGGCGGCGCCTGGGACAACGCGAAGAAGCTCGTCGAGGACGGCGCGTACGGCGGCAAGGGCTCCGAGTCGCACGCCGCGACCGTCATCGGCGACACCGTCGGCGACCCGTTCAAGGACACCGCCGGCCCGGCGATCAACCCGCTGATCAAGGTGATGAACCTGGTCTCGCTGCTGATCGCGCCGGCCGTGGTGGCCTGGAGCGTGGGCGACGAGAAGAACACCGCCCTGCGGGTCGGCATCGCCGTGGTGGCGACGCTGATCGTCGTCGCGGCGGTGGTGTTCAGCAAGCGCAAGGGCGTGGCGATGTCCGACTCCGGTGCCGGCACCGGCACGGGCAGCCCGGACCAGCGACCGGAGACGGTCAACGCCTGATCCGTCCGGCATCCCGTCCCCGGTCGGCCCGCGTGGCCGGCCGGGGACCGTCCGTGTCGCCGCGGCAAACCTGACCGGTGCCCCGGCTCGACACAGGCCGTACGCTGCTTCGCATGCGCACGTGCCGGGCGACAACCGCCGGAAAGCTCACGGTGGTCCTGGCCACGCTCGTCCTCGTGGCCGCCGGCTGCGGTGGCGGCCCCAGCCCGCAGGCGTGGGCGGCGTCGGTCTGCTCGGCGCTCACCCCGTGGCGGGCCGAGATCAGCAAGCTGACCAGCAGCACCGACCAGCAGATGACCGCCCAGACCACCCCGGCGCAGGCGAAGGAGAACCTGGTGCGGCTCTTCGGCGGCGCGGAGCAGGCCAGCGAGACCGCGCGGCGCAAGGTCGAGCAGGCCGGCATCCCGGAGGCCGAGCACGGTGCGGAGGTCTCCGCCGGCTTCCGCGCGTCCCTGGAGAAGATGCGCGACGCGTACGGCCGGGCCCGCGACACCATCGACGGCCTGAGCACCGGCCAGCCCGCCGCCTTCTACGACGGCGTCCGGGCCGCCGTGGACACCCTGAACAAGGAGTACGACGCCAGCGCGCTCGACACCAGCCGGCTCAACTCGGAGGAGTTGAAACGGGCCTTCGACGAGGTGCCGGAGTGTCGCTGAGCGGGACCGGTGAGTCGGACGGCCTGACGCCGCCCGCGCTGTTCCCGGCACCCGAGCCGGACCGGGTGGCGCCGGCGCCCCGGCGGGCCGCCCCGCCCCCGCCGGGCGACGTCGACGACTCCGCCCGGCAACTGCCGTTCTTCGCCGCCGAGGCGGCGGACCCGTCCCTCGCCGACCTCGCCGGGCTGCTCGCCGGTCCGGGCGAGGTGGTCCGGATGGGCGGGACGGCCCGACTCTCGGTGGTGGTGGACGCCGCCTGGCGCGTGCACGTGCTCGTCGCCGAGCTGGCGCTGCGCGGGGTGGCGGCCACCTGGGAGGCGACCGCCGACGGGCGGCACGCGGTGCGCACCTCGTACGCCCGCACCCTGAAGCCGCTCGCGGTGGCCTGGCTGCGCGGCTCCGGCAAGCGTCCGCCCGCCGGCTTCCACCTCGACGGCCGGCGGCTGCGGCTCTGGCTCGCCGCGGCGGGGGTGGCCGAGCCGCCCGGCTACCTGCTCCGGCTCGGCGTGGCCGACGAGGAGTGCTGGGAGCCGGTCGGCGGGGCGCTCGCCGCGGTCGGCCTGTCCGGGGCCCTCCTGGGGCCGGCCGACGGCGGCCCGGCGTACCGGATCACCGGCCGCCGCCGGCTCGCCCGCCTGGCCGAGCTGGTCGGGGACCCGCCGCCCGCCGCCCCGCCGGCGGCCTGGCCCGGCCACCCCTGACCCGGCCCGCCCCCGCCCCGCCGGTGTCCGATCCGGGACAGCCGGACGCGGAAATCCGCAGGAAAACGGCCGGGTGGCGCCTCGACCGACGGTCCGCCATCGTCACAGTGTCCCGCCTCCCGGCACACGCACGGTGTACGGTGGCGCCGTCCGGCACCGCCAGCACCGCCGGAGAGAAGGTGCCGCCCCGCCGGGGGCGGTTTGCCGCCCGCGAAACCCGAAACGCGGGCGGCGCGTTACGTTGGACGTCCGGGCCGCCGGGGGTCGGCGGGTCGGAAGTGGGCCCGAACCGGGCACCGCGCGGCTGCGAGCAGGAGTGAGGTCGGGGAGAAACGTGCCGAGCAACGCTGGAACCACCCGCCTGGTCATCGTCGAGTCACCGGCGAAGGCCAAGACGATCTCGGGCTACCTCGGCCCGGGATACGTCGTGGAGGCCAGCTTCGGCCACGTCCGGGACCTTCCACGCAACGCCGCCGACGTGCCGGCGAAGTACAAGGGCGAGCCGTGGGCGCGGCTCGGGGTGGACGTCGACAACGGCTTCCACGCCCTCTACGTGGTCTCCGCCGACCGCAAGCAGCAGATCAGCAAGCTGGTGAAGCTGGCCAAGGAGGTCGACGAGATCTTCCTGGCGACGGACGAGGACCGCGAGGGCGAGGCGATCGCCTGGCACCTGGTGGAGACCCTCAAGCCCAAGGTGCCGGTCAAGCGGATGGTCTTCCACGAGATCACCAAGCCGGCGATCCAGGCGGCGGTGGCCAACCCCCGCGAGATCGACCGGGACCTGGTCGACGCCCAGGAGGCCCGGCGCATCCTCGACCGGCTCTACGGCTACGAGGTCTCCCCGGTGCTGTGGAAGAAGGTCATGCCGAAGCTCTCGGCGGGCCGGGTGCAGTCCGTGGCGACCCGGATCGTGGTGGAGCGGGAACGGCAGCGGATGGCCTTCCGCACGGCGGAATACTGGGACATCCTGGCCACCCTCGCCGTGGCGAACGCCGGCGAGGGGCCGCGCAACTTCAACGCCACCCTGGTCGCGCTGAACGGCGACCGCATCGCCACCGGCAAGGACTTCGAGCCGACCACGGGTCGCGTGAAGCCCGGCGCCGGGGTGGTGCACCTGGACGAGGGCGGGGCCCGGGGGCTCGCGGCCCGACTGGAGGGCCGGCCGTTCACCGTCACCCGCGTCGAGGAGAAGCCCTACCGGCGTCGCCCGTACGCGCCGTTCATCACCTCCACCCTCCAGCAGGAGGCGGCCCGCAAGCTGCGGTTCTCGTCGCAGCAGACGATGCGCACCGCGCAGCGCCTCTACGAGAACGGCTACATCACCTACATGCGTACCGACTCGGTGAACCTGTCGGAGACCGCCATCGCGGCGGCCCGCCGGCAGATCGTCGAGCTGTACGGCGAGCGCAGCGTGCCGCCGGAGCCGCGCCGCTACACCGGCAAGGTGAAGAACGCGCAGGAGGCGCACGAGGCGATCCGCCCGGCGGGGGACAACTTCCGCACCCCGGGCGACGTGGCGAAGGAGCTGTCGGCCGAGGAGTTCAAGCTCTACGAGCTGATCTGGCGGCGCACCATCGCCTCGCAGATGACCGACGCCGTCGGCTCCAGCGTCTCGGTGCGAATCCGCGCCGTCTCCTCGGCGCGGGAGGAGGCCGACTTCGGCGCCACCGGCAAGACCATCACCGACCCGGGCTTCCTGCGCGCGTACGTCGAGTCGAGCGACGACGAGAACGCCGAGGCCGAGGACGCCGAGCGCCGGCTGCCCACCCTCGTCAAGGACCAGCCACTCACCGCCGACGAGCTGGCCGCGCAGGGCCACCACACCCAGCCGCCGTCGCGCTACACCGAGGCGTCGCTGGTCAAGGCCCTCGAAGAGCTGGGCATCGGCCGTCCCTCGACGTACGCGTCGATCATGCAGACCATCCAGGACCGCGGGTACGTCTTCAAGCGCGGCCAGGCGATGATCCCGTCTTTCCTGGCGTTCGCCGTGATCGGCCTGCTGGAGCGGCACTACCCGCGCCTGGTCGACTACGACTTCACGGCCAGCATGGAGAACGAGCTGGACGAGATCGCCGGCGGCGACCACGCGGCGGTCGACTTCCTCACCGCGTTCTACTTCGGCAGCGCCAACGGCGCCGGCGACCGGGACATCGCCCGCTCCGGCGGCCTGAAGAAGCTGGTCACCGAGAACCTCAGCGAGATCGACGCGCGCAGCGTCAACTCGATCCCGCTGTTCACCGACGACGACGGCCGCGAGGTCGTCGTCCGGGTCGGCCGCTACGGCCCGTACCTCCAGCGGGCGGTGCCGGGCGAGCAGCCGGCGCCCGCCGCGGAGGGCGAGGAGGGCGGCGGCCAGGGCGACCGGGCGCCGATCCCCGAGGGGCTGGCGCCGGACGAGCTGACCCTGGAGAAGGTGCACGAGCTGTTCCTCGGGGGCGGGGGCGAGCGGAAGCTCGGCGACGACCCGGCCACCGGCGAGCCGATCCTGCTCAAGTCGGGTCGCTTTGGCCCGTACGTGGCCAGCGGTGAGCGCAAGTCGTCGCTGCTGCGTTCGCAGTCGCCGGACTCGCTCACCCTCGACGAGGCGCTGAAGCTGCTCAGCCTGCCCCGGCTGGTCGGCGTGGCCCCGGACGGCGTCGAGGTCTTCGCGAACAACGGCCGCTACGGCCCGTACGTCAAGCGTGGCGACGAGTTCCGCTCGCTGGACTCCGAGGACAAGATGTTCACCGTCACGCTGGACGAGGCGCTGGCCCTGCTGGCCGCCCCGAAGGCCCGCCAGCGTCGGGCCGCCGCGCCGCCCCTGCGGGAGATGGGCGTCGACCCGCTGACCGAGAAGCCGCTGGTCATCAAGGACGGTCGATTCGGCCCGTACGTCACGGACGGGGAGACCAACGCGTCGCTGCGCCGGGGCCAGACCCCGGAGGCGCTGAGCATCGAGGAAGCCTCCGAGATGCTCGCCGAGAAGCGCGCGAAGGGCCCGGCGCCGAAGAAGAAGGCTGCCGCGAAGAAGGCGCCCGCCAAGAAGGCCACGGCGACGAAGGCCACGGCGACGAAGAAGACGGCCGCGGCGACCAAGTCCACGGCCGCCAAGAACACGACGACGGCCAAGGCCACCCCGGCGAAGAAGGCCCCGGCCAAGAAGGCGGCCCCCCGCAAGGCCACCACCACCAGCGCAGACTGACCCGCCCACCTCAGCCGAGGATTCGGGTGAGGTGGGGGTTGGTGAAGCGGCGGTCGGGGTCCAGGCGGTCGCGTACCGCCAGGAAGTCCGGGAAGCGGGGGTACGCGGGGGCCAGCGACCCGGCGTCCCGCCAGTGCAGCTTGCCCCAGTGCGGGCGACCGCCCAACCCCTCCGCGACCTGCTCGAACGCGCGGAAGTACGGCTCGTACGGCATGCCGACGTACTGGTGGATCGCCACGTACGCCGACTCGCGCCCGTACCCGTGGGAGAGCCAGATGTCGTCGGCGGCGGTGAACCGCACCTCCACCGGGAAGAGCACCTTGAAGGGCAGGCCGTCCACGATCCGCCGGAGCGCGCCGAGCGCCTCGCCGAGCGCCTCGCGAGGCAGCCCGTACTCCATCTCCACGAAGCGGACCCGGCGCGGGGTGCAGAACACCTTGTCGGAGCGGCCCGTGTAGCGGCGTTCGGTGAGCGCCCGCGCGGAGACCGCGCTGATCCTCGGCGCGAGCGCCGGCACGGCGCGGCCGAGCCGGCAGGCGCCCTCGAAGACGGTGTTGGACAGGAAGTCGTCGTCCAGCCACCCGCGCCACCGGGGCAGCGGCCGGTCGTCGACGGGCACCCGGTCGTTGGTCTTGACCTGCACCCGGTCGGTGTACGGGAACCAGTAGAACTCCGCGTGGTCGTGCCCCTCGACCAGCGCCGGCAGGTCGGCCAGCACGGCGTCCAGCGGCGCCGGCCGCTCGTGCGCGTGCAGCACGAAGGCGTCCACGCAGCGCAGGGTGACCTCGACCAGCACGCCGAGAGCGCCCAGGGAGACCCGGGCGGCGGCGAAGACGTCGGGGTTCTCGTCGGCGGAGCAGCGCAGCACCTCGCCGGTGCCGGTGACGAGGGTGAGCGCCTCGACGAACGTCGACAGGCAGCCGTACGCGGCGCCGGTGCCGTGGGTGCCGGTGGAGATCGCCCCGGCGATCGTCTGCGCGTCGATGTCGCCGAGGTTGGGCAGCGCGAGACCGTGCGCGGCGAGCAGGTCGTTGAGCGCGCACAGGGTGATCCCGGCCGGTACGGTGACCAGTCGGCGGCCGACGTCGACGCGTACGCCGGTGTCCAGTGCGGTCAGTTCCATCCGCCGTCCTTCGGCGACCGCGACGCCGGTGAAGGAGTGGCCGCTGCCGACCACCCGGATCCGGTCGCCGGCCGTCGCGGCGGCGCGTATGGCGTCGGTGACGTCGGAGAGAGAGGTGGGGCGCAGGATGGCGGTGGCGGTGGCGCGCTGGTTGCCGGCCCAGTTGGACCAGGCGGCGGTGGACGCTGCGGTGCCGGCCATGCACACTCCTCGACATGAATGTGAACTGACTTCATATCAGGAACGTTGTCGCAGGTAAATACCGCAATCGAGTCTTGCTCGTTGTACCGGTAGTCACGAACTCGTGACGTGCAGATATGTTCATCCGTCGAAGGGGGGTGGCGCCGAGTGTCCACACCAGCCGCCACAGCCGGGCCGCTGCGTCGCGTACCGGTGCAGGGTCGAAGTGTCGCTCGGGTCCAGCGGATGCTGGACGCCTGCGCCGAACTCGTTGACGAGGTGGGGTACGAGGGGCTCACCACGACCCTGCTCGCCGAGCGTGCCGAGGTGGCGATCGGGTCGGTGTACCAGTTCTTTCCGGACAAGCGGGCGATCGTGCAGGCGCTCACCCTGCGCACGATGGAGTCCTACCTCCAGCGGCTCGACGAACGGTTCGCCTCCGACGACATGACCCACTGGTGGGACGGGGTCGACGCGGGGATCGACGAGTACATCACGATGCACCGCACCGTTCCGGGATTCCGTACCCTGCACTTCGGCGACGTGGTCGACCTGCACCTGCTCGATGAGCAGCGGGACAACAACGGGGTGATCGCGGACCAGTTGGCCCGCGTGCTCGGTGAGCGCTTCGGCCTGACCGACGTCCCCGACCTCCGGTTCCACCTGGAGATCGCCGTGGAGACGGCCGACGCGCTGATCAAGCTGGCGTTCCGTCGGCAGCCGGAGGGTGACGAGCGGGTGCTGGCCGAGGCGAAGGCGCTGATCCGGGAGTACCTGCACCGGCAGGTCGACGCCCCGGCCGACGCCGGCCAGCCGGGCTGACCCCGGCCCGCCGGCCCGGGTGCGTGGGCGGCGGGACCGGACGCGAAGGCCCGGGGTGCGCCGGGCGCGAAGCGGGGCGCGGGACGACACGGTGCGTAGGACGTACCCGGGGTGCGCCGGGCGACAGGTACGGAGAGACGATACGGCCGGGGTGCGCCGGCCGGTGGACAGGGCACGACGGCCCGGGGTGCGCCGGGCGGCGGAAAACGGCAGGACGGCCCGGGGTGCGCCGGGTCGGTGAGTCTCAGAGGAAGGCGTGGCCCTCGCCCCGGTAGGTGGGCACGGTGGCCACGACCGCATCCCCCTCGACCAGGTGCAGCTCGTTGACGTGCTCGCACAGCTCGCCGGCCTTCGCGTGCCGGAACCAGACCCGGTCGCCGACCCGCAGGGTGGCGGCCGCCGCGCCGGCCAGCGGAGTCTGCACCTCGCCGGCCCCCTCGGTGCCGACCAGCTTCAGCCCGCCGGGCAGCCACGGGCGGGGCAGCCGGCTGTCCTCCGCCGGGCCGGAGGCGACCCAGCCGCCGCCGAGCACGGTGGCCAGGCCGGGCGCCGGGCGGCGGACCACGGCGCAGGCGAAGAACGCCGCCGGGGTGGGGCGCCAGGCGCGGTAGGCGTCGAACAGCGTCGGCCCGTACAGTCCCGATCCCGCGGTGACCTCGGTGACCGCGGGATCGGCGCTGGTCGCGGCCACGCTGCCGGTGCCGCCGCCGTTGACGAACTCCAGGTCGGCGTGTTCGCGTACGGCGGCCACCGCCGCGGCCCGGCGGGCCAGCAACTCGCGGTACGACCCGCGCTGGGCCAGCCGGATCGCGGAGCCGAGCACCGCCCGCCCGGGCGGCGCGTCCCCGAGGCCGGCGATCTGCGCCTCGTACGACATCAGCCCGACGAGCCGGAAGCCGGCGCGGCCCGCGACGGTGGCGGCGAGCGCGCCGGCCGCCCGCGCGCTGTGCACCGGCGAGCGGCGCACCCCGATGTGCACCCGCCCGCCCAGCGGTCGCCAGGAGGCGTCCAAATCGAGGCAGACCCGCAGCTCGGGACGCCCGCCGGGAGCGCGCACGGCGTCGACGAGGTCGAGCTGGTCGGTGCCGTCGACCATCAGCGTGACGGCGGCGGCGAGCGCCGGGTCGGCGGCGAGTTCGGCGAGCGCCCCCCGGTCGGCGGTGGGGTACGCCACCAGCGCGTCGTCGGTCACACCGGCGCGGACCAGCCAGATCGCCTCGGGCAGGGTGAAGGCCATCACGCCGTGCCAGCCCGGCCGCCCCAGCGCCCGGCCGATCAGCTCCCGGGCGCGGACCGACTTGCTGGCGACGCGGACCGGCTTGCCACCGGCGCGGCCGGCCAGCGCGGCGGCGTTGTCGTCGAAGGTGGCGAGGTCGACCACGGCGTACGGCGGGTCGAGGTGCGCGGTCGCCCGGTCGAGCCGCTCACGGAGTCTGTCGCTTTCGGTGGCCACGTCTGCACGCTAACTGTCTGGGAGTGAATGCGAAATACCCTCGCGTCTGTCCGGGCTGACGGCGGTGGCCGCGGCGGCCTAGGCTCGGCGAGCAGGAGAATGTCGCGGCGGGGAAGGTCCCCCACCGGGTCTAGAGTGTTCCACCGGGACTGCCCAGCGATGGGCCGGCACGTGGAGGTACGGCCATCGAAAGCCAGTTCAACGGCGAGTCGCCCGGCGTGTCGTCGTCATCGAACAATCCCGGCGGCACCGCCGACCAGCCCAAGGCCGACCTGTCCGGCTACGCCGGCATCCGGTCGGTGCTGCGGATCACCCCGTTCCGCCGGCTCTGGATCGTGCTCGGGGCGGCCTCGTTCGGCGACTGGTTCGGCCTGCTCGCCACCTCCGTCTTCGCCGCCTCCCAGGTCGAGGGGAGCACCGCCAAGGGCGCCGCCTTCGGTGGCGTCATCGCCATCCGGCTGCTGCCGGCGCTGGTGCTCGGCCCGATCGCCGGCGTGCTGGCCGACCGGTTCGACCGGCGCTGGACGATGGTCATCTGCGACGTGCTGCGGTTCCTGCTCTTCGCCTCGATCCCGCTGGTCGCGTTGCTCGGCGCTCCCGGCGGCGTGGTGGTCGGCTGGGCGGCGACCGCCACCTTCCTGATCGAGTCGATCACGCTGCTGTGGATCCCGGCCAAGGAGGCCGCGGTCCCCAACCTGATCCCGCGCGCCCGGCTGGAGGCCGCCAACCAGCTCACGCTCATCACCACGTACGGCCTCACGCCGGTCCTCGCCGCACTGATCCTCGCCGCGCTCGACGGCATCGTACGGGCGGCCACCGGGGGCTCGACGCCGGACTGGGCCGAGCCGGCCGATCTGGCGCTCTGGTTCAACGCGTTCTCCCGGCTGGCCACCGCGCTGGTGGTGGCGTACGGCATCAAGGAGATCAGCCAGGGGCAGGCCGCGGAGCGGGGTGGCGGCGAGCAGAGCATGCTGCGCCAGTTCAAGGAGGGCTGGCGGTTCATCGGGCAGACCCCCCTGGTACGCGGCCTGGTGCTCGGCATCTTCGGCGCCTTCGCCGGCGGCGGCATCGTGATCGGCACGGCGAAGTTCTTCGCCACCTCGCTCGGCGCCGGCGACGCCGCCTTCTACCTGCTCTTCGGCGCCATCTTCGTCGGTCTCGCGCTCGGCATCGGGCTCGGCCCGATGATCGTCAAGGACATGTCCCGGCGGCGCTGGTTCGGCATGAGCATCGTGCTGGCCAGCGCCTCGGTGATGACCCTGGCCTTCGCCATCCACCTGTCCATGGCGATGGTGGGCGCGATCCTGGTCGGCGCGGGCGCCGGCATGGCCTTCCTCTCCGGCACCACCCTGCTCGGCGGGGAGATCGCCGACGAGGTGCGGGGCCGGGTCTTCGCGGTGGTGCAGATCGGCACCCGGCTGGTGCTGATCCTGGCGATCGGCCTGAGCAGCCTGCTCGCCGGCGTCGGCGGCTCGCGCCGGCTGGAGCTGGCCGACCTGGGCGTCTCGATCTCGTCCACCCGACTGCTGCTGCTCGCCGCCGGCACCGCCGGCATCTTCGCCGGGATCAGCGCGTTCGGGCAGATGGACGACAAGAAGGGCGTCCCCGTCCTGGCCGACCTCTGGGGCTCCATCCGGGGCCGCCCGCTGATGCCCGCCGAGCCGTTCGTCTCCGCCGGCCTCTTCGTGGTCTTCGAGGGCGGCGAGGGCGCCGGCAAGTCCACCCAGCTCGCCGCGCTCGCCGAGCGGCTGGGCGGGCAGGGGCGCGACGTGGTGGTCACCCGCGAGCCGGGCGCCACCGCCGTCGGCGAGCGGATCCGGTCGCTGCTGCTCGGCGCGCCCGGGTCCGACGTGCCGTCGCCGCGCGCCGAGGCGCTGCTCTACGCCGCCGACCGGGCGCACCACGTGGCCACCGTCGTCCGGCCGGCGCTCGTCCGCGGCGCGGTGGTGATCAGCGACCGGTACGTCGACTCGTCCCTGGCGTACCAGGGGGCGGGCCGGACGCTCCCCGTCGACGAGGTCTCCTGGCTGTCCTCCTGGGCCACCGGCGGGCTCAAGCCCGACCTGGTGGTGCTGCTCGACGTCGACCCGCGCACCGGCCTGTCCCGGGTGGCGTCCCGCGCCGAGGCGGCCGACCACGTGGAGGCCGAGTCGGTCGCCTTCCACGAGCGGGTCCGGTACGCCTTCCTCGACCTCGCCGCCGCCGACCCGAAGCGCTACCTGGTGCTCGACGCGTCCCGCCCGGTCGAGGAGATCGCCGAGCAGGTGGCCCGGCGGGTCGAGGAGATGCTGGGCACCCCGGGCGGCATCGTGCACCCGCGCCCCGCCCAGGGGCCGGACACCTCGGTGCAGCCGGAGTTATCCGAATCGGAGCTGGTGACGATGGAGCATCGGACCTGATGCCGGACGTCTTCGCCGACCTGGTCGGGCAGGACGAGGCGGTCGACACGCTGCGCCGCGCCGCCGCCTCGGCGGCGGCCGTGCTGCGCGCCGCCGCCGTCCCGCCCACGACCGACGCCGCCGGGGACGAGTTCGACGCGCTCGCCGAGGAGGCCGAGGGCGCGGGTGCCGGGGGCACGGGGGCGGGTGCCGTCGTCGATCCCGGGGCGGGGATGACGCACGCCTGGATCTTCACCGGGCCGCCCGGGTCGGGCCGGTCGGTGGCGGCCCGGGCCTTCGCCGCCGCCCTGCAGTGCGCGTACGGCACCGGCTGCGGCCAGTGCCCCGGCTGCCACACCACGATGGCCGGCACGCACGCCGACGTCCGGCTGGTGGTGCCGGAGGGGCTCTCCATCGGCGTCAACGAGATGCGGGCGCTGGTGCTGCGCGCCGCCAGCACCCCGTCGGGCGGGCGGTGGCAGGTGGTGGTCATCGAGGACGCGGACCGGCTCACGGAGGCCGCCGGCAACGCGCTGCTCAAGGCCATCGAGGAGCCGCCGCCGCGTACGGTCTTCCTGCTCTGTGCCCCGTCCACCCACCCGGACGACATCTCGGTGACCATCCGGTCGCGCTGTCGGGTCGTACCGCTGCGGCAGCCGGCGGCCGAGGCGGTGGCCGAGGTGCTGGCCCGCCGCGACGGCGTGGCGCCCGACGTGGCGCAGTGGGCGGCGGCGGCCGCGCAGGGGCACGTGGGCCGGGCCCGCCGCCTGGCCCGGGACCCGGAGGCGCGCACCCGCCGGGAGGCGGTGCTCGCGGTGCCGCGCCGGCTGACCGGCGTGGGGGCCGCGTTCGACGCGGCGTCGGCGCTCATCGAGGCGGCGGAGGCGGAGGCGGCGGCGTCGGTGGCGGAGACCGACGCGACCGAGCGGGCGGCGCTGGAGACGGCCCTCGGCGCCGGCGGCACCGGGCGGGGCGCGGCCGGCGCGATCCGGGGCGCCGCCGGCCAGCTCAAGGACCTGGAGAAGCGGCAGAAGTCGCGGGCCACCCGGGCGCAGCGGGACGCGCTCGACCGCGCCCTGGTCGACCTGGCCGGCTTCTACCGGGACGCGCTCACCATGGCGCTGCGCGCCCCCGTGGCGCCGGTGCACACCGACACCGCCGCGCTGGCCGGGGCGGGCGCGCAGAAGTGGGACGCCGAGGGGGCGCTGCGCCGCCTGGAGGCGGTGCTGGAGTGCCGGGCGGCGATCGAGGCGAACGTCAAGCCCCGGATCGCCGTCGAGGCGATGATGCTCGCGCTCTGGAAGGGCTGACCCGCCCGTTCCGTGCGGGCCGGATTCCGCCGGCCGCGTCGGTTGTCCACAGGCATCGACAGCCGCAATTGCTGTGCGGTACGGTCCGGTGTACCGTGACGGTGGCGGCACGCTCAGTGATGGCTGTCCGGGAGGAGTCCGCCGATGTCGCGGGGGGAGATCGACGAGGCCTGGATCGAGGAGGCGGTGCGGCGTTACCGCCGGACCGAGTCCCTCCAGGCCGAGTTCGAACGGGCGGTGGCGACCGTCGAGGTCACCGTCCGGTCGCCCGACGGGCTGGTCGAGGTGGTGGTCACCGCCGGCGGGCGGATCACCGACGTCCGGTTCCTCGGCCCGCTGCACACCCGCAGCCCCCGGGACGTCGCCGGCTCGGTGCAGGCCGCGGTCACCGCAGCGGCGGATGCCGCCCAGTGGGCCCGGGAGAAGCTGCACAACGAGACCTTCGCCGCCTACCGTCCGCTGGCGGGAGCCTGAGATGGACACCCTGCACGCCCTCGCCGCCCGGCTCGACCAGGCGAGCGAGACCATGACGGCCGTGTCCCGCACGGTCACCGCCGGCGACCCGCCGCAGGCCGCGTTCGGCGTCGACGCCCCCGGCCGGCCCGGCGAGATCGGGCGGGCCCTGCACCGGCAGTGGATCGCGGCCACCGGCGACCGGGCCCGGGAGGCGCACGCCGTGGCGCAGCGGTTGGCGGTCGCGGCGGCGGCGGTGCGGGCCGCCGCCGACCACTACGCCGACGCCGACCGCGCCGCCCGCCACCGGCTGACCGGGGAGGCGTGATGGACACGCTGGACCGGCTCGCCGAGCCCGGGCTCGACCTGCTGGGCCGGGTCGACACGCTGCTCGCCGCCGGGGCGCCCGAGGGCCACCGCGTCTGGCCGCTGCTGCGCCGCATGCAGGTGCTCCCCGGCGAGGCGGTCCGGAACTTCCTCGACCTGCACCCGGCGCCGCTGGCGGGCGCCGGCCACGCGGCGCGCCGGCTCGTCCGGGGCTACGACGCCGCCTCCGCCGCGCTGGCCGATCCGGTGCTCTGGTCCGGTCCGGCAGCGTCGGCCTACGGGCAGTCCCGGGCGGCCCTGCTGCGCCATCTCGACGAGGGGCCGGAGAGCCTGGTCGGGCGGCTGGAGTCGACCGCCGGTTACGCCGACGCGCTCGCCGACTGGGTGGAGGGCAGCCGGCTGGCGCTGGCCCGGGCGCTGGCCGACGTGCTGCGCTCCGCCGAAGCGGTGGCGGTGGTCGCGGCGACCTCGGTGCCGGGCGGCGGGCCGGGGCACCGGAGGCCGGGCGGGGCCGAGGCCGCCGAGATCGCCGCGCGGGTGTTGGTGGTGCTCTGCGTCGCGTACGACGGGGCGGAGACGCTGCTGCGCCAGTGGGGGCCGAGCCTGGCCGAGTCCCGCTGGTGGGAGCCGGTGGCCGACCGTCCCCGCTACGACGCCCCCACCCGGATCGGCTGGTAGTTCCGACCGCCCCGTCCGGGCGGCGCGCCCGGCGTTTCCGTGACGGACCCCGGCACGGCGCACGGCGTCGCGCCCAGGGCCCGGTACGGCCGGGCTCCGGCGGCGACGCCGTGGCCTTTCCCCCTGCACCCCCCGCAGGTCTGCCTCCACTCAACGCCTCCGGTGCTCGTTTGTCCCGTGCGGGGCAGCGGAATCAACCGTCCGGGCGAGGGGGGACGGCACGACGAGGTGGCCTGCGGATCGGTCGGTTCGACCACTGTGGATGACTGCACGGCGTAGTCGGGCGGCTGCGGCCGGCCCGGCCGCAGCCGCCCGGCCGTCGTAGGGTGAGAGGCATGGGCATGCTCTGCGCGGTCAGCTTCCAGCGGTACGGGCGCCTCTACTACCTCGACCCGGGCGAGCTGCGCCCGCAGGTCGGCGACAAGGTGCTGGTGCCGACCGACGACGGGCCCGAGGTGGCCGAGTGCGTCTGGGCCGCACAGTGGGTCTCCGAGGACACGGCGGGCTTCCCCCGGCTGGCCGGGCTGGCGCAGGACGAGGACCTGCGCCGCGACGAGGCGGTGCGCCGGCGCAAGGCCGAGGCGAAGGTCGCGGCGAAGCGGCTGATCCGGGAGCACGGCCTGCCGATGAAGGTGGTGGCGGTCGACCACGTGTTCGGCTCCGGCGAGGGGAGCGGCGAGCGGAGCACCATCTACTTCACCGCCCCGCACCGCGTGGACTTCCGCTCGCTGGTCCGTGACCTGGGGGCCACCCTGCACTGCCGGGTCGAGCTGCGCCAGCTCTCCGCCCGGGACTCGGCGCGGGTGCAGGGCGGCATCGGCTCCTGCGGCCGCGACCTCTGCTGCGCCACCTTCCTCACCGACTTCGAGCCGGTGACCATCCGGATGGCCAAGGACCAGGACCTGCCGCTCAACCCGCTGCGCATCTCCGGCGCGTGCGGCCGGCTGATGTGCTGCCTCAAGTACGAGCATCCTCTCTACCAGCGGTTCCAGGATTCCGCCCCGGCGATCGGCGCGCGGGTGTCGACGCCGGAGGGCGACGGCCGCGTGGTCGGCCACAGCGTCCCGAGAGACGCGGTGACCGTCCGCTTGGACGGCGACGGCTCCCGCTGCTCCTGCTCCCGCGCCTCGGTCTGCGGCCCCCGCCAGGCCCACGACCAGCACTACAACCCCTGACCCACCCCCATCCCCCTCCCCCCGGCTCGCTCGGTTGATCATGACGTTGTTGCCACCCGCATCGGGGCGTGTCGCAGCAACAACTTCATGATCAACGAGGCCGTCGGAAGGCGCGGGTCGCCCGGGTGGGGTGGTCAGGTGAGGGTGGTGGGGGGTTCGGCCAGGCGGGGGCGGAGGGGGTGCTTCGGCGCCAGCCAGGAGGACTCGGGGGACTGGTCGGGGTTGACCTGCCAGTGGCGGGCGACGCGGTCGACCGCGATCGGGTAGATCGTCAGCGTGCCGTCGGGGTCGATGCGCAGCCGCAGGAACGCCTTCGCGTCCTCGATGCCCTGGCCGGCGAAGAGTTCGTTGACGTTCACCCCGAACGCGCCCGCCACCAGCAGGTACGCGGCCACGAGCTGGCTCGCCACCAGCCCGCTCACCGGGCCGTAGACCACCGCCGCGGCGACGGCCGGCAGCGGCCACGGCCAGTCGTAGAGAGGCAGGGCCAGCCAGGCCCAGGTGCCGGCGGCGGCCAGCCCGACGTGGGCCAGGCCGTGACCCACGCCGAGGATCCAGTGCCGCGCGTGCCGCTTCCCGCCGGAGCTGGGCGGCTTGGCGAAGAAGGCCGCGGCGAGGACCGTGACGACCAGCATCGCCACCAGCGGCACGCTGAACAGTCGCTGCTCGGTGCCGGTCCGGTTGCTCACGACACCGGCCATCGCCAGCATCAGCAGCGTGTGCAGGGTGCCGAGCAGGGTGGTGAAGCCCGGGTTGCGCAGCGGCAGCCGGGGAAAGATCCCCCAGCCGTACCGCCGGGAGCGGGCGGCGTCCGGAAAACGGCCGGCCAGGTCGTACGGGCGGGAGGTGCTGGCCCGCCGGGCGAGGGTGTCGCGCGGGGGCACCTCGATCCGCTCCGGGAGCTTGTGCGTCGGGTAGAGGTACGCGCCCCCACCGCCGCAGGTGATCAACTGCCGGTCCGGGCCGGCGTACCGGGCGTAGTGGTGCAGGTCGCCGGAGATCAGCAGCCGCACCTGCGCCCCGGTGGGCGCGATGATCGTGCGGATGAAGTAGTCGATGGAGTCGTACGCCGTGGGGTGGTCGACGGCCTTGACCCACGTCGGCGCGGGCACGGTCAGGATCACCCGGCTCTGCGGGCCCAGCCGCTCGGCGACCTTGTCGAAGTAGGTGAGCTGCGGGTCGTCCAGGTACGAGCCGGACTGGTCGTCGAGGCCGAGCAGCCACCAGTCGGCGGGCAGCTCGACGGCGAAGTACGAGCGGGACTGGCCGGTGTCCCAGCCGCCGAAGTGCCGGTCCCGGGACCGGACGAACAGCCGCAGGAAGGCGGTCAGGCCGTCGTACCAGTCGTGGTTGCCGGGGACCGCGAAGAGCGTCGGCCGCTCGGGCGGGCTGACGGGCAGGGCGGCCTGGTAGGGCCCCTTGCACCGGTCCTCGTACGCCTCGTACGCCGCCGACGGGTAGACCTGGTCGCCGCCCATCACCAGGGTCTGCGCCCGGGGCAGCCGGTGCCCGTCCACCTCCAGCTCGCGCTGGGCGATCAGGTAGGCCACCGAGTAGGTGGCGTTGAAGCCGTCGCCCAGGTCGGCCACGTAGTCCAGCCAGAGCCCGCCGTCCGGCCCGACCTGGCGGAAGATCCCGTCACCGAACGCGTTCTGCAGCTCCCGCTTGTCCAGGTACGCCCCGAAGAGCATCGCCAGCAGCGTACGGATTCCGGTGCTGATCAGCAGGAAGGGCGCGAGCCACGGCACGGGCCTGCGCGGGGTGAAGCCCAGCTCGCGCGGATCGGTGCTGCGCGGCCGGCGCGCCGCCCGCCCGCCGGCCGCCTCGCTCGCGTGCGGGCTCGCCGCCGCGCCGTCCTGCGGGTCGTCGTCGGGGGCGCGATCGTCCGTCACCCGCCGCAGCGTAGTCCGGACCCGCCGCCATCGCTGTCCGGGGAACGACGGTTCGGCCCCGGATGCCCGGGTCGGTGGGGCGGGTGGGGGATCCCGCTCGGCCGGGCGGCCGGTCGTGCCGTACACTTGACGATCGTTGCCGCCTTAGCTCAGTCGGCTAGAGCGACGCACTCGTAATGCGTAGGTCGACGGTTCGATTCCGTCAGGCGGCTCGGTACAGAAGCCCAGGTCAGAGACCTGGGCTTCGCCGTTTCCCAAGGTCGACGACACCGCCGCCGGCTCTGCCGGTCCGCAAATGGTCCGCATCCCGCGCCGCGACCGCCTCGTCCAGCCGGTTGGCGACCGCGTCCAGGTCGTCACCGAACAGCCCCGCGTGCACGTCGAGCGTCATCGACGCGGCGGTGGCCCGCAGGCGGGCCGCGCCGGCCCGGCCCCGGCCTGCTGGCGACCTCCGGTCGGCAATGCTGGGCAGGTCACGATGTGCGCTGAAGCATTCGGCGGGCGACTCGGACAGCGAGCCAGATGCCGCCGCCCAAGAGGCTCAGACCGAACAAGGCCACGAAAATCTCGTAGATCCGCGAAGCGTCGCCGGCAGGCGGCCCATCCGGCGACATCGGGTCCCAGGCGTTCCACGCGCCGCCGACAAACAGCATGCCGACGAGTGCCAAGGTGAGCGCCACGAGCAACGACCCTGCCCGCCCAATCCACATCAACATCGCGACAGTGTTGCAGCCAAAGCTGCCTCCGGCGGGGGCCAGACGACTCGTAGATCGGAGGCGGCAACCGGGCCGATCAGTCAGCCACCACCGTCTGCTTGGTCAGGCCGATCACGGAGCGTCACGAGTAGCGTGATGACTGAACGACACCGACCGATGCCCCGAAATTGTGTACGGGGCGGGTAGTCGTAAGGAAGGTGAGTTGGATCATGAAAAGACGAGTGTCGGCGCTGTTGGCAGGTGTCGTATGCCTCGTTGCGGTCCTGGTTTTCCCCACTCCTGCCTCAGCCGCTGTCTCCCAAATCGAGCTTGCCCCGACAGCACAGGTCAGCTCCCAAGGGGTCTTCGTGACCGTCTCGGTCACGTATCAGTGCACCCCCTCCGAACCCGCCAACATCGAGGTCTACGTCGCACAGGCCAGAGGGAATCAACTCGTGGAGGGCTTCGGCTTCCTCTTCGGCACCTGCAGTTCTTCCACGCAGACATCCCAGATTCTCGTGCAGTCGCGGAGCGGTATGCCGTACCACCCGGGCATGGCCGTGGCCACAGCTTCGGATCTCGACGGCGGTGCTTTCACCGGTCCGGTGGAAATTCGCCTCGTCCGTTGATCGCCGGATCCCAAAATCCCCACGCTTGAATTTCAGTCGGCGGCGGCCTCCCGACCAGAACTGGGAGGCCGCACGCTGTGTGTCCAGGCGCGGTGGGGGGCAACGACCGGCTTCGCCGTTTTCAGGCCGCCGCCGATCAGGTGGCGGAGCGACCAGCCAAAGCCGGTCAGCCGCACCTCACCTGCCCGACGTCGGTGCCTGCCGGCAGAGCCGGCGGTGCTCGGCGGTCACCACCGCGAGCAGGAAGAGGTCCACGCTGAGCGCGGAGAGCGCCCCGAACTGATCGACGGTGAAGCTGAAGATCTGCCCGAACAGCAGGTCCACGAGGAGCGCGAGTTTGAATAGTCGGAAGGCTCGCACCCGGTCGCGTGGAAGCAGCAATGCCCCGCGGATGCCGAGCACCGCGGTGATCAGCGCGGAGATCGAGACCCCGACCACCGCCCGCCACTCCCGCTGGTCGGGCAACAGGCCGGTGACCGCGTCCCGCACGACCGTGAGCACGACGACGAACGGCTCGCCCACCAGGTAGAGCACCACCAGCGACACCACCCAACGGTGGGTGGTCACCCAGATCACCGCCCGGCGGGCCCGGCTGAGCCAGGGCTGCCAGAACCGGGGGCCGGGTGGCTCACGCCGGGGAACGGCGTCCAGCAGCTTCGCCACCGCCTCCTCGACGTCCGGCCCGCAGCCGTCGACCTGACGCATGACCGCTGTGCGACGCCGATCGGTGAGCCCCGTGCGGAGCCCGCCGACCACCGTGTAGAGCGCGTTGGCCGTCCGCTCCGGGCCGGTGAGCCGGGTCCGGCCTCGGATCGCCTGGGTGATCACGACCAGCAGGGCGAAGGCGCCGTAGATGATGCCGGCGGCCGGGGCGTAGAAGTAGTCGGTTCCGGCCGTGACGAACTTGCCCACCTCGTCGATGAAGAGCCCGAACCCTGTCCCGCCGAGGATCGCGCCCAGGATGCGCGGGGCGCTGCCGAGGAAGACCAGCGCGACACCCAGGCCGGCGGTCATCAGCAGTCCACCCCAGAGCACGTGCGCGATGTGGAACCCGCCGCCGCCGAGCCGCGGGTAGCCGGCCGCCTGGAGGAAGGCCCGCGTGACCAGCACCGTCACCACCCCGGAGAGCACGAACGCCTGCAGGTACGACGGTGCCTCCAGTACCCGCGGCGGCATCGACCATCGGGACGGACGGGCGGGCATGGTCCCGACGCTAGTGGCGGCGGCCGTCACCCCGGGGCGGTTCCGCGCGAATGAGAGGCGGCCCCGGCCACGAGCGCGGGGGCAGAAGGGCCGTCAACGCCGTCGGCGGTCACACCGTGGGCGTCTCGGAGCGGAAGCTGTGACCGAGTTGGTCGCCGAGGCCGAAGTAGTGGCGGAAGTTGTAGATCAGCGGGTTCCAGGACTTCGGGTCGACGTGGTTGGTTCCCGGCACGACGATGCTTGCGTCGGCGTGCACGGCCAGGACGTGGGCCTCGACGATCAGGAAGTCGCCGCCTGCGTCGGCGCGGACGTGCGCGGCGCGGGCCTCCAGTTGCAGCGGGCAGTCGGCCACCCGGGGTGGCCGCACGTGTTGCGATGGCTGCGGGTGCAGCCCGGCGGCCTCGAACTTCGCCGGTTCGTGGCGGAAGCGGTCACGCTTCTGGACCGGTACCGGGTGCCGGCCGGTCAGCGGGGCGAGGCGTTCGACGGCTTCCCACTGGTGCGCGGCGGGAAAATTGATCACCATTTCGGGGCGCGAGGCGAGGTTGTCGGCGCTCTGGCCGTCGCGGCCGAGTCCGAGCACCACGACGTGGCCGAGAGCCCACGCCGAGGAGATGGGTGCGAGGTTCGCGCTGGCGTCGTCGTTCTCGGTGCTCAGCAGCACCACCGGGGTCCCGAAGTACAGGACCTTCGGGCTGATCGTCAGATGCTCGGTGGCGGCGGAAGAGCTGGTCGTCGTCGTCATGGTCGCCGACGGTACGGGCGGGACGCTTCGGTACCCGCCGAAGCGATCGCGCAGGCCGGTCGAGGTGAGACGACCGCAGGCGGACCAGGTCACGGAAGCACCGGTGGGAACGGGCGGCACGGGCAACCAGGGAGGCAGGTCGGCGGTGTCGCCTCGGCGGGGCGAGGTTTGTCGGTCGCGGTCGCTACGCTCCCGCCGTGACTGATCCTGCCAGTGGTGTCGCCAAGCTGCCGAGCGCCGACGACGAGGCCCGGTTCTGGGCTCTCGTCGAGTCCGCCTGGGAGCGGCTGGGCGCCGAGCCCGCCGCGCTCCGCCGGGCGCTCCTGACGCGCGACCCGGAAGCCGACGTCGATGACGACGCCCTCTACGCCATCGACGTGTGGCTCAACCCGTTCCTCGACAACCTCCGCCAGCTCTCGGCGGATCTGTCGAGCCAGGAGCTGACCGATCTGGACCAGGTGGTCGAGCGCAAGCTGCACGACATCGACCGGGCGGACGTCCACGAGGTGACCGACGGGTCCGACGACGGCTTCCTCTACGCCCGGGGTCACATCGTCGCGCTCGGGCGCGAGTTCTACGAGGCGGTGAACGCCGACCCCGCCGTGGCCGTGCCGGACGGCACGTGCGAGAGCATGTGCTACTTCTTCGCCCACCTGCACAACAAGCGGTTCGGCGGGTGGCCGGACACCGGCTCCGGCATCTCGCGGGAGTCTTGCACGAACGCGGCGGGCTGGAGCGAGTGACCGAGGGGGCCGGTCCGCGCCGCCAGTCCGGTGACCTGCGGGAATACTGTCGTGATGCACAGTGATCCGGTGAGCGTGGTCCGGTCGTTCCTCGAGGTGGTCCGGTCCGGCGTCGACCCTGCCCAGGCCGGGCGCTTCATGGCCCCGACTGTGACGGCCCGCCAGGTGCAGGCCGAGGCCCCGACCGTGGTCGAGCGCAGTCCCCAGCAGTACGCGGAGCACGTGACGGAGATGCTCGACGCGTACGGCCGCTACACCCTCATCGTCGACGAGCTCTTCGGCTCCGGCGATAAGGTCTATGCACGCTGGACGCAGCGGGGGCACCACGTCGGGGAGGTCGACGGTCTCGCGCCCACCGGGGCGCCGGTGACCCAGTTGACCAGCGCGGTCTACCGGGTGGTCGACGGGCTGATCGTGGAGTACTGGATCCAGATCGACCGGTACGGCCTCCGGGCGCAACTGGAGCGATGAGTTTCCGCGCCCGTCGGCGTCCACCCTGACGACTCACGTCGTCCGTCAACCTCTGGAGGCAGCCTCATGCAGTACGCACCGGTCGTCGTCAGCCTGCCGATCGCCGACCGCCCGACCTCGTACCGCTTCTATTCGGAAGGGCTCGGCCTGGACGCCGTCGGGGAACCGGCGGAGGACGGTATCCCCGAGCCGTTGCAGTTCGCGCTCAACGACGGCCTCCGGGTGATGCTGGTGCCGGCTGGCGGCTTCGGCTGGGTCATCGGCCGTCACGAGGTCGCCCGGCGCGGGCAGAGCGAGTGCGTCCTCAGCCTGTCGGCGGCGACGTCGGCCGAGGCGGACCAGCTCGTCGAGCGGGCCCGGGCCGCCGGCGCGGAGGTGGTCGTCGAGCCGGGCCAGCAGCCGTGGGGCTACTCGGGCGCCTTCGCCGATCCGGACGGCCACCTGTGGATGGTGTCCGCGGAGACGGCCTGACGCCGCCCGCGAAAGGGGCAGCGCGCCACGCGGCCGTCCCAGCATCCCCGCCGGGCCGGCGCGGACAGGGCGGCGGGCGGCCGGGCCGCGGGGGTCGGGATGGGCACGAGCGACGGCCCAGGTCACGGGGACCCGGGCCGGTCGCTGGCGCTCCTGGGCGTACGGGAAAGGCTCAGAGCGTGCGGTGCGGGTAGCCGGCGGTCCCGGTCTCCGGCACCACCTCGACCTCGGTCACCGCGTACCCCGTGTCGGTCCCGGTGGCCGGACGGCCGTCCTCGTCGGTGTCGGAGCGGCGCTTCGCGGCCGCGGCGGCTCCGGCCGCCGCAGCCCCGGCCGCCGCGGCGCCCGCGGCCACGGCCTTGCCGGACACTCCGGCCTTGCCGCTGTCACCGCGCGTGGCCGCAGCGTGCTCGACGCCCGGCGTGCCGACCCCGAGGCCGCCGTCGACCGTGCCGCGCCAGGCCCCGGTCTCCACGCCGCGCTCCTCGATGTACGACTTGAACTTCCGCAGGTCGGACTCGGCCTGCCGCTCGACGATGTTCAGCT
This sequence comes from Micromonospora sp. NPDC023814, assembly GCF_040639595.1. Classification (NCBI taxonomy): domain Bacteria; kingdom Bacillati; phylum Actinomycetota; class Actinomycetes; order Micromonosporales; family Micromonosporaceae; genus Micromonospora; species Micromonospora sp. NPDC023814. The sequence goes on along the minus strand of NZ_JBFAAF010000032.1, from coordinate 19,489 downwards.
TGTCGCCGGCCTTCTCGAGCATGCCCTCGGGCTCGTACTCCAGGTGCAGCCGGACCATGGTGCGGTCGGGGCCGACGGGCTGGAAGTAGACCGCCCCGGCGTTGGTCGCACCCTCAGTGGCCGCCCAGGCCACCTTCTGGTCGGGCACCTGCTCCAGGACCGTCGCGTCCCACTCACGCTTGACGCCCGCGATCTCGGCGACCCAGTGCATCCGCCGGTCGTCGAGCTGGCGCACCTCGCGGACGCCCCCCATGAACTGGGGGAACTCCTCGAACTGCGTCCACTGGTTGTATGCGGTGCTGACCGGAACCTGCACTTCGATGGACTTCTCGACCTTCGTGGTCACGGGTGATCCTCCTCGTTGGTCGAACTGCTCTCGTCGGAGGGGAGAGCCGTCCCTCGTTCGTGTGAACTCCTACCCCCGGTGATGGCGCTCAATCGCCGGACCTGGCGGAGCACTGCCGTCCACCGCCGCCGCCGGGTTGCTGGCCACATCGGACAGCGAGCCCGGCGTCGGCGAGCCGGGCGAGGACGTGCCGTCGGGAGGACGTGCCGTCGGCACGCGGCGGCCCGGGCCGGCGGGATGCCGACCCGGGCCTGCCGTCCGGTACGAGGGGCTCAGCCGTCCTGGCGGTCCGGGCTGTCCAGCCGGAAGAAGTTGCTCTGCCGCCCGTCGGCGCGTTCCTCCTGGTAGATGAAGTTCAACCGGCGCTTGTCGAAGGCCTCGAACCACTCCTCCCAGCTGATCTCACGCAGCCGGTCCTCGCGGCCGTTGGCGGGGAAGTCGAAGCGCAGGACGCCCGCGTGCCCGTCGTGGTCGGTGCCGTCGACGGTGCACGGCACGCCCTTGCGGGCCTCGGCCCACTGCCGGATGACCTCGTGGTCGGTGGTGACCAGGCTGCGACCCGGCCGCTCCGGCTCGTCGTCCACCGAGCCGATGACCTGTGAGTACCTGACCGACGTGGAGGTCTGCGCGCCGGTCCGGACGCCGCCGGACGAGGAGCCCGACGAGCCGGATCCGGCGGAGCCCGGGCCGTCGCGGAGGCTCGTGACCAGGGCCTCGACCAGGTCGTCCTTCTTCATGTCGGCGGTGTCGGTGACGCCGCGCCGCCGCAGCCGGTCGCGCAGGTCGTCGACCTTCATCCGGGCGATCTCGCTCTCGTTGATGTCCGGGGTGTTCGGCGTCTGGTTGCCCGGGGGGTTCTTGGTCGCGGTCGTCCCCGAGTTGCTTCGCGTGGGCATGGCAGGTCCGTCCTTCCTTCGACCCGTCTCCAGGGGGCGGTGGCGCCGCTCGACGCGCCGGGCCGTCCCCGTTGTCAGTACCCTCGCCGGCCATCTCAAACGTCCGGTCCGGTCAGTCGGCCCGATCCGGCAGGTCACGGAGGTCGCGGACCGGCGAGAAGAACACCCAGAGCACCCCGGCGAGGGCCCCCGCCGTCGCGATCCACAGCGCCGGCCGTACGCCGAGGGTGCTGCCGAGCGCGCCGCCGAGCAGCGCGCCGATCGGCCGGACGCCGTAGTTGACGGTGCGTCGGGCCCCGGCGATCCGGGCCAGCAGCGGCTCCGGGGTGAGCGCGGTCTGCACGGAGCCGCCCGTGATGTCGAGCATCATCACCCCGACGGCGGCGAGGAACTCGGCGGCGAAGAGCATCCCGACCACCAGCGGCGTCGGCCCGCCGGCGAGCGGGATGAGCAGCATGGGGGCGGGGAAGAGGACGAACCCGGCCAGCAGTGTCGGGCCGATGCCGAAGCGGCGGACCAGCCGGCCGGTGAGTGCCGCGCCGATCAGGCCGCCCACCGCACCCGCGCCCAGCACGGCGCCCAGCAGGCCGGGCGCGAGGCCGAGGTCCTGTGTGGCGTAGAGCACGAACAGCGCGATGAACATGAAGTTGAACAGGTTGATCGTGGTGGTGCCGAGCAGGATCGCGCGCATCATCGGCGTCCGCGCGATGAACCCCAGCCCGGTGCCGAGGGCCAGGCCGCCGCCGCGGGCGGGTGCCGGCTCCGTCGGCCGGATCCGCACCAGGAAGTACGCGGACACGACGTACGACAGCGCGTCGGCGACCAGGGCGATCGGCGCGGTGAGCACCTGCACCAGGACACCGCCGATGCTCGGCCCGGCCACCAGCGACATCGCCCGGCTGCCGTTGATCAGGGCGTTCGCCTCGACGTAGTCGGAGCGGTCCACGACGGAGACGAAGAGCGGCCCCCGGGCGACCTCGAAGATCACGGCGAGCGTGCCGACCGCGAAGGCCACCACGTAGAGCTGGGCCAGCGTGAGCACGTCCGTCAGGTAGGCGATCGGCACGGCGGTGAGCAGCAGCGCCCGGCCGAGGTCGGCGAGGATCATGAGCCGGCGCTTGTGCGGGTACCGGTCCACCCAGGCGCCGGCGAGCAGCGAGAAGAGCAGGTTCGGGATGAGCGCGGCGGCGGTCAGGTAACCCATCTCGGCGGGCGAGGCCTGGAACACCAGCACGGCCAGCAGCGGCAGGGCGAGGGTGGAGATCTCGTCGCCGAAGTACGACACGGTCTGCGCCGACCAGTACCGGCGGAACACCCGCTCGCGCAGCAGCCGGGGCAGCGGACCGCGTCGGGGCGGGCTGCCGGGTGGGGCGGTGACCGGGGTGGTGGTCGCCTCGCCGCTCATCGCGTACCGCCCTGCTCACCGGCGGAGGCGCCGGCCGGCGGCGGATCGGTGAGGACGGCCAGGTGCATGAGACTGACCTTCCGGCTGCCGGTCGGACGTTTCGTCGGGTCGGTGATCCGGTCGTCGTACTCCGCGAGCAGGGCGTCGATCCGCGCGGTCAGCTCGGCCATCTCGTCGGGGGTGACGTGCACCGGCCGGTCGCTGAACCCGGTGACCGCCCGCCACTCCGTCGGCTCGTCGGCCCGTCGGCTCAGGAACTCCTCGGCGCGGCGGGTGTAGAGGGCGAGCTGGACGGCGTTCAGCTCGTCGACGGCCGCCCGCGTCCGGGGGTCGTCGGAGGCGTCGTCCCAGGAGGTGTTGAGGGCGGTGGCCCGCCAGGGCCGTTCCCGGGCGTCGGTGCCAGGCGCGCGCTCGGCCAGCCCGTACTTGGCGAGCTGTCGCAGGTGGAACGAGCAGCTCGGCACGCTCTCGCCGAGGCGCTCGGCGGCCTGCGTGGCGGTCATCGGGCCCTGCTGTCGCAGCAGCCCGATCAGGGCCATCCGCAGCGGGTGCGCGTAGCCGCGCAGGGCCTTGGGGTCGGAGAGCTTCACCTCGGGTAGAGACATACCCTAAAGCTATCTTTATAAAGATGTCTTTAGCAATATCGGAGGCGAGGCGGTCGTACCGCACCGGGACGCCTCGCGCAGGGCGGCGACTCCGCCGGCGTACCGGCCGTCAGGAATAGATCGTGGCGGCGTAGCCCGGGCCGTAGTGACGCTCCAGGTCGGCCAGACTCTCGGCCGGGTTCTCGACCTCCTTGATCAGCCGGGCCCGGGACGGCAGCGCGTCCGGCTGCCAGCTCTCCGGCTGCCACAGCTGCGAGCGCAGGAACGCCTTGGCGCAGTGGTAGAAGATCTGCTCGATCTCCACCACCACGGCGAGGACCGGGCGGTGACCCTTCACCACCATGTCGTCGAACCACGGGGCGTCCCGGACCAGCCGCGCCCGGCCGTTGATCCGCAGCGTGTCGGTGCGCCCGGGGATCAGGAAGATCAGCCCGACGTGCGGGTTGTCGAGGATGTTGCGGTAGCCGTCGGCGCGCCGGTTGCCCGGCCGCTCGGGGATCGCGACGGTCCGGTCGTCCAGCACCAGCGCGAAGCCGGCCGGGTCGCCCTTCGGCGAGACGTCGCAGCTGCCGTCCGCGCCGGCCGTCGCCACCAGGCAGAACGGTGACGCGGCGAGCCACTGCCGGTCCCGTTCGTGCAGGACGGGCCGTTCCTTGGTCAGCGCCCGCGGCATCGGCGCCCCCAGCAGCTCGCGCAGTTCCTCGTGCGACGTGATCTCCACCGTCACGTGACCCTCCCCCGTGCGTTGATTCCGGTGGCGGCGTGGCCGCCGCCCGCCAGCCTAGGGGGAGGCGGCCGGCGCGAGGTTTGCCCGTCGGCGGCGGGGGTACCGCCTCACCCGACGCGCCCGGAGAGACCGAGCAGTGGAGGCCCGGATGGAGAGTCGGCTCAAGGTGCTGGGCCACCCCGTCCACCCGATGCTGGTGATGTTCCCGGTGGCCCTGCTGGTCACCGCGGTCCTGTTCGACGTGGTGGACACCGTCGGCGGGCCGGACTTCCTCGGCGAGGTCGCGTACTGGAACATCAGCGTCGGCCTGGTCGGCGGCCTGCTGGCCGCGGCGGCCGGGACGTTCGACCTCCTGGCCATCCCGTCGGGGACCCGCGCCAAGCGGGTGGGGCTGAGCCATGCCGCCGCCAACCTCGCCGTGATCCTGCTGTTCGCGGCGATCTGGGTGGTGCGGCTCAACGCCGACTCCCGGGCCGCCGGCGGCGCGCTGATCGCCATCGAGGTGGTCGCGCTGGCCATCCTCGGCATCAGCGCCTGGCTCGGTGGGGAACTGGTCGACCGGCTCGGCGTCGGTGTGGACCGGGACGCCGGCCTGGACGCGCCCAGCTCACTGCGGTCCCCGGCGGCCACCCACCGGATCGGAGAGGTGCGATGAGCGAGCGCAGCGAGCAGGGTGGCGGGTCCGGCCGGGGCTGGCGTGGGCGGCAGCAGGGCTGGGACCCGATGGGCGAGTTGCAGTCCCTGCGCTCCGAGCTGCGCCGGCTGGTCGGCGGGCGGGCCGGGCCGCCGGACGTCGAGCTGGCCGAGACCGCCGACGGCTGGGAGGTCGTGGTGCGGCTGCCCGGGGTGGCGCCGGAGGAGGTGGCGGTCGAGCTGGACGACCGCGAGCTGTGCGTCCGGGCCCGCTCCGAGGCCGAGGTCAACGCCGACCAGGGCATCCCCGGCGGCTTCGAGACGCGGGGCTTCGAGTACCGGGTCGACCTGCCCGCCCGCGTGGACCCGGACGCCATCGACGCGGTGATGGACCACGGGCTGCTCCGGGTCCGGCTGCCCCGGGCCGTCCGCCCCGCACCCCGCACCATCACCGTCGGCCGCCCCGGTGCCCCCGTGGGCACGCGGACGGTCGTCGACCCGGCCGCCGACCGGGAGATGCACCACCCGGACATCGCCGTCGGCGAGACCGACCGGCCGTAGCGGGGGCCCGTGGTCACCCCGGACGTGCTCGGCCCGGTCGCCGGGCGCGTGCCCGACGTCGAGCGGATCGCCGTGCTGCGCGCCAACGCGCTCGGCGACTTCATCTTCGTCCTGCCGGCGCTGGAAGCGCTGCGCGCCGCGTACCCGGAAGCGGAGATCGTGCTGCTCGGCGCGCCGTGGCACGCGAAGCTCTGGCGCGACCGGCCCGGCCCGGTGGACCGGGTCCTGGTGGTGCCGCCCGCGCCCGGGATCCGCCACCCCGAGCCGGACGAGCCGGAGTCGTCGACGGGCGACTTCCTCGCCACGGCGCGCAAGGAGCGCTTCGACCTGGCGCTGCAGGTGCACGGCGGGGGCGCCAACTCCAACCCGTTCGTCGGCGCGCTCGGCGCCCGGGTCACCGCCGGGCTGCGCGCCGAGGACGCGCCACCGCTGGACCGCTGGATCCGGTACGTCTACTACCAGCACGAGGTGGTCCGCTACCTGGAGGTGGCCGCGCTGGTGGGCGCGCCGGCCACCACGGTCGTCCCGGCGCTGGCCGTCACCGACGCCGACCGGGCCGAAGCGGCCGAGGTGCTCGGCCCACCGCAGCGGCCCAGGGTCGCGCTGCACCCCGGCGCGACGGACACCCGCCGGCGCTGGCCCGCCGAACGCTTCGCCGGGGTCGCCCGCGACCTGGTCGGCGACGGGTACGAGGTGCTGGTCACCGGCACCCCCGCAGAGCAGGAGGTGGTCGACCGGGTGGTCGCGGCGGCCGGGGTGCCGGTCCGCCCGCAGGTGGGCACGCTCAGCCTCGGCGGGCTGGCCGGCTGCTACGCCGGCTGCGAACTGGTGATCTCCAACGACACCGGGCCGCTGCACCTCGCCGCCGCCGTGGGCACCGCGACCGTCGGCATCTACTGGGTCGGCAACCTGATCAACGTGGCGAACCTGCTGCGCGGCCGGCACCGGCCGATCGCCTCGTGGACGGTGCTCTGCCCGGTCTGCGGGGTGGACTGCACCCCCGGCATCTACCCGCACCGCCCCGGCGACGGCGAGTGCCCGCACCGGGATTCGTTCGTCACCGACGTGCCGGTGGTGGAGGTGGTGGAGGCGGCCCGCGAGCTGCTGCACCCCGAGCCCGGCGCGCCCTGAGCACGGTGCCCCGAGCCCGGTGCGCCCTGAGCACGGCCGCCGGTCACGGGTTCAGGCCGGCTGGGCCGCGTCCTCCTCGGCGAGCACGACCTCCCACGCCTCCACGTCCCGGTCGGTGACGGTGGTCGGCGACTCCAGGTGGTACGCGCCGCTGGGCAGGACGCCGGCGCCGCCGTGGCGCGCCAGCACGGCGAGCTGGGCGGCGACGTCCTCGCCCTGGTGCTTCTCCTGCACCCGCCGCCAGAAGTCGAACCCGCCGGAATCGAGGAGCTTGGCCCGGTCGTAGAGCACGCAGCCGCCGATCCAGGACACCTTGTACGCCCGCCAGGCCCCCGGCGGCAGGTCGAGCTTCCGCGTGACGTGCAGCAGGTTCGCCGCCGAGTGGATCGACGCCCGGTCCCACTCGGGGGTGTCCGGGCGGATCCGTTCCGGCGTGGGCCGCCCGGTCCACTCCTCGTAGTGCCGGTGCGTGTCCGGCCGGACGTCGTCGGCGTACGACAGCCCGTGCACGGCGTTGCCGACGAAGCCGCAGCCCAGCTCCTCGATAGCGGTGACCAGCCGGCCCAGGGTGCCCGGTTCCAGCCAGACGTCGTCGTCGAGGCAGAGCACGTACCGGGCGGCGGAGGCGGCCAGCAGATAGGCCCGGTGCTCGGCCAGCCCGCGCCGGGGCAGCCTGCGGGTCAGCAGCACCGGGTGCCCCCGGTGGCGCAGCGCCCGGACCATGGTGGCCGACGCCGGGTGCCGGTACGCGGCGTCGCCGTCGGACTGGTCGCTGACCACCACCCCGAAGCCGGGAACGCCCTCCTGGGCGGCCAGCCCGGAGAGCGTGACCGCCAGCTCGGCCGGGCGGTTGCGGGTCGGGATCAGCACGTCGAGCAGCCGCTCGGCGCGGAACCGCTCGGCCGTGCCGAGGTCGAGCGGGCGGCTCACGACGGTTTGCTCGTCAGGGAGGAGTCCCCCTGGGGTTCCTGGGTGTGCGACCGGATCCGGTCGATGATCGCCGAGGTGGACCGGTCCGGCACGTACCCGAGGGTGCGGACCTGCCCGCCGAGCCGGCGGACCAGCGGGCCCTCCGGCACCATCTCCGGCGGGTAGTCGCCGCCCTTGACGTACACGTCGGGGCGGACGGTCTCGATGAGACCTGCCGGGGAGTCCTCCTCGAAGACCACCACATGGTCGACGCAGGCCAGCGCGGCCAACAGCGCGATCCGGTCCTCGACCGGGTTCACCGGCCGGTCCGGGCCCTTGAGCCGGCGTACGCTGCCGTCCGAGTTGACCGCCACCACCAGCAGGTCGCCGAGCGCCCGGGCCTGTTCCAGGTAGCGCACGTGGCCGCGGTGCAGCACGTCGAAGCAGCCGTTCGTGAAGACGATCGAGCGGCTCGCCCGGCGGTGCTCCGCGACGAGCGCGGCCAGTTCGTCGGCCCCGACCAGCGACCGGTGGCCCGCCCCGTCGACCGGCACGTCCAGGGCCGCGAACAGGTCCTCCCGGCGGCACACGCAGGTGCCGGTGTCGGAGACGGTGATGGTCGCGGCGAGCTGGGCCAGTTGGGCGGCGGTCGGCAGCGGCGCGTCGGCGGCCAGCGCCAGCGTCATCGCCGCCAGGTACGCGTCCCCCGCCCCGACCGCGTGGCTGGCGGGCACCGGGGTGCTGTGGCTGCGCCGGGGCTCGCCGTCGGCCCCGCCGACCACCGCCCCCTCCGTGTCGAGGGTCACCGCCACCACGTCGGCGCCGGTGTGTGCGCGCAGCTCGGCGAGGCGGGACTCGGCCAGCACCGCCCGGTCGACGCCCTCCCCGGCCGTGGCGTTGACGGTGACGCCGGTGCCGGTCACGGTGAGCCCGTCCCCGGTCATCGCCACCCGGCCCTCGCCGGGCGTCGGCTCGCCGGTCGGCCCGACACCGCCGCGGACGGGGCCCGCCCCGTGCCCGGTCGGTCCCGTTCCGCCGCCGGCCGGGCCGGTCCCGGCCACGCCGCCGGCGTTCCCGGTCAGGTGGGTCCCGGGCAGGCCACCGGCGTTCCCGGTCAGGCCCGTCGCGTCGGGGTGGCGGGTGCCGTGGAGCGGCCCGAGGCCGCCCGGCGCGGCGCCCACCGTGAGTTCGGAGGGACCGTCGGCCGGATCGCCGTCGGGGTGGTCCAGGTGCAGCTCGGTCGCGTGGGCCGGCCGGGTGCCGGCGGCCCGGGCGAGCAGCCGGGTCGCCTCGGCGAAGCTCGGGGTCACCACGGTCGGGGCGAGGCCCCGCCAGTCGGCCAGGTCGTGGGCGTCCAGGGCGACCGTCGCGTACCGCTCCCGCTGGGCGACCAGCCAGGCGCGCACCGGAGCGGGCAGCGCGCCCAGGCCGTAGTCGCAGACCACCAGGGTGGGCGCCTCGCCACCGGCGGCGGCGCGCAGCTCCTCGGTGGCGCAGTCCAGTGCCGTGAGCAGCCGGGCCACCCCGTCGTCGTCGAGCGCGTCGTCCGGGTCGCCGGAGTCCTCGCGCAGCAGGATCTGGTTGCCGGCCAGCATGCGCCGCTTCACCGGCGTCGGGCGGCCGGGCTGGTTGACCGTACGGTCCCAGACGCCGGCCCGGTCCAGACAGTCGTGCAACTCGTCCCCGGCGACGTCCGCGCCGACCGGCGCGACCAGCACCGCCCGGCCCCCGAGCGCGGCGACGTTCACCGCGGTGTTCGCCGCCCCGCCGGCCGCCGAGATCCGCCGGCGCAGGGTGAGGACGGGGGCGGGCGCCTCCCGGCAGAGCCGTTCGGACTCGGCGAACCGCCAGTCGTCGAGCATGGCGTCGCCGATGACCAGGACGGGACGCCCCAGCCAGCCCTCCACCACGGTGGCGAGCCGGCGCTGTTCCGCTGCTGCTGCCATGCCTCCCGGGGTCCCCCTCGGCACCCCCGTCAAACCTGGGCGCTCCCTCGGCGCGGGTTTCGGGCACCGGGCCCCGGGAAGGGACGGACGGTACCCGGAGAGGAGAGGACACCGACATGGCAGCGACGACACTTCAGGGCAAGCGGATCGCGTTCCTGGCCGCCGACGGCGTGGAGGAGGTCGAGTACGTCCAGCCCCGCGAGGCGGTGGAGCGGGCCGGCGCCACGGCGGTGCTGGTCTCGCTCAGGCCCGGCTCGATCCGGTCCTTCGACCACCTGGACCAGTCCACCGCGTACGACGTGGACGTGACCGTGGCCGACGCGGACGCGGGCGGTTACGACGCGCTGGTGCTGCCCGGCGGGGTGGCGAACCCGGACTTCCTGCGGACCGACCCGGACGCGGTGCGCTTCGTCAGGGGGTTCTTCGACGCCGGCAAGCCGGTCGGGGTGATCTGCCACGGCCCGTGGACGCTGATCGAGGCGGACGTGGTGCGGGGCCGCCGGATGACCTCCTGGCCGAGCCTGCGCACCGACCTGACCAACGCGGGCGCGACCTGGGTCGACGAGCAGGTCGTCACGGACGGCGGGCTGGTCAGCAGCCGAAAGCCCGGCGACCTGCCGGCCTTCTGCGCGAAGATCGTCGAGAAGTTCGCCGAGGGGCCGCACCCGTCCCGGTGACCCCTCGTCGACCGTGCGGGTCGGCGGGCCGACGGCCCACCTCACGGTCGACCCGGCCGGCCACCGGCCGGCACGCATGTTTCGGGTGGGCGGGGAAAGGACCTGGGATGACCACGGAAACCCTGGTGCTCAACAGGCGGCAGATCCGGCTGCTCATGTTCGGCCTGATGACCGGCATGCTGCTGGCCGCGCTCGACCAGACGATCGTCGGCACCGCCCTGCCGACGATCGTCGGCGAACTGGGCGGGATCAACCACTACTCGTGGGTGGTCACCGCGTACCTGCTCGCCTCCACGGCCTCGACGCCGCTCTACGGGAAGATGGCCGACCTGTACGGGCGCCGCCCGGTGTTCCTCTTCTCCATCGGCACGTTCCTGCTCGGCTCGCTGCTGGCCGGCCTGTCGCAGGACATGACCCAGCTCATCGTCACCCGCGGGATCCAGGGTCTCGGCGCCGGCGGCCTGATGACGCTGGCGTTCACCATCATCTCGGACGTGGTCTCGCCCCGGGAACGCGGTCGCTACCAGGGGCTGTTCGGGGCGGTCTTCGGTCTCTCCTCGGTCGCCGGGCCGCTGGTCGGCGGCTACTTCGCCGAGACCGACTGGCGGTGGATCTTCTACGTCAACGTGCCGCTGGCGATCCTGGCGATCGTGGTCTGCTCCCGGGTGATGCGGCTGATCCCGTTCACCCGGCGCGACCACGCGATCGACTGGCTCGGCGCGGCGCTGCTGGTCGCCGGGGTGAGCTGCCTGCTGCTCGCGCTGAGCTGGGGCGGCAACGAGTACGCCTGGGGCTCCGGCGTGATCATCGGGCTCTTCGTCGCGGGCGTGGTGCTCGGCGTGCTCTTCGTGCTCCAGGAGGCCCGGGTGGCCGAGCCGATCCTGCCGCTGCGGCTGTTCCGCAGCGCCACCTTCGCCCTGGCCAACAGCGCCGGCTTCGTGCTCGGCCTGGTGATGTTCGGGTCGATCATCTTCATCCCGCTCTACCTCCAGATCGTCAAGGGCGCCTCGCCGACCCGCAGCGGCCTGCTGATGCTGCCGATGATGGCCGGCATCATCGTCACCTCGGTGCTGACCGGCCGGGCGATGAGTCGGATCGGGCGGTACAAGTGGTTCCCCGTGGCCGGTGCGGCGGTGCTGGTGGTCGGCATGCTGCTGTTCACCCGGCTGGAGGTGGGTACCTCGCTCTGGGCGGCCTTCGGCTTCATGGTGGTGATCGGTGTCGGGCTGGGCCTCTGCATGCAGTCGCTGATCCTGGCCGTGCAGAACGCCGTCTCGATGCGGGACCTAGGCGCCGGCACCTCGTCGGCGACGTTCTTCCGGTCGCTGGGCGGGTCGTTCGGCGTCGCCATCCTCGGCGCGGTGCTGTCGTCGCGGCTCACGTCCGAGCTGGCCGGCCGGCTGCCGGGGGCGATCGCCCAGTTGCCGCCGCAGCAGCAGGCCGCAGTGGCGGCGAGCGGCGGAGCGGACGTCTCGGTCAACGACCCGGCCACCATCCTGGCCCTGCCCGCCCCCGTCCGCGCGGCCGTCCAGGTGTCGTTCGTCGAGTCGCTGCACCTGGTCTTCCTGACCACCGGGCTGATCGCGATCGTGGCGGTGCTGGTCACCCTCGCGCTGCCGAACGAGAAGCTGCGCGGGGCGGGCCCCGGCGGCGCCACAGGCGGCGCGGACGGCCTCGGCGGCGAGGCCCCGGCGCCGGGCGGCAAGCCGCTGTCCCGGGAGTCGAAGGAGGAGGCCGCCGCCGAGATGGAGGCGAAGAGCCAGACCATGCTTTGACCCGGGTGCGCGAACCAGCGCCCGGCCCAGGCCTGAGGTGTAAGGAAGGGCCCCTTCCTATCCAAAAACGATAGGAAGGGGCCCTTCCTTACACCTCACTTGAGGATCAGCCGGTTGGTCTGCTCGAAGACGTCGAGGTCGGCGAGGGTCTCGGGGACGCTCGTGGAGAGCGGGGCCGGGAACTGCGCCCGGTGGAAGAAGCCGGCGTCGACGGTCTCGTCGGTGACCCGGGCCAGGTTGCCGTCCCACTCCTCGACGCGGAACGCGGTCGTGAAGATCTGGTACGTGTGGCCGTACATGTTGGTGTGGGTGCGGTCCGGGCCGGTGTAGAGGGCGAAGGCGCTGACCCGCAGGGCGCGCAGGCCGGTCTCCTCGCGCACCTCGCGGACGGCGCAGTCGGCGATCGACTCGCCCAGTTCCATCGCCCCGGCCGGCAGGGCCCACTGGTGGTTGTCGGAGCGCTGGATCAGCAGGACGCGCCCGGCGTTGTCGCGGACCACGGCGCGGGCCCCGACGAACATCAGCGTCCGGTCACCGGCCAGGGCGCGCAACTGGCCCACGTACGAATCGGCCCAGGAGATGCTCACCCGGACAATTTACGGGGCCGGCCGGGGGCGGACGGGTTTTCCAGGGTTCCCAAGGTGTGACCGGCGACACTAATTTGTTACCCATGCGTAGCACGATGATGGACGCCCCCCTCCAGGTCGCGCGGATCCTCACCCACGGTTCGACCGTGCACGGCACGGCCGAGGTCGTCACGTGGACCGGCGGCGAACCGCGCCGCATGTCGTACGCCGAGGTCGGGCGGACGGCCGCCCGGCTGGCCCACGCGCTGCGGGACGAGTGCGGGGTCACCGGCGACGAGCGGGTCGCCACCTTCATGTGGAACAACAACGAGCACCTCGTGGCCTACTTCGCGGTGCCGAGCATGGGCGCGGTGCTGCACACCCTCAACATCCGGCTCTTCCCGGAGCAGGTCGCCTACATCGCCAACCACGCCGAGGACCGGGTGGTGCTGGTCGACTCGACGCTCATCCCGCTGCTGGCCCGGGTGATCGGCGAGATGACCACGGTGCGGCACGTGGTCGTGGTCGGCCGCGGGGACGCGGCCCCGCTGGTGGCCGCGGCCGGCGACCGGATCGCCGTACATCACTGGGACGCGCTGCTGGCCGATCGGCCCGACGTCTACGACTGGCCGGAGGTGGACGAGCGCGCCGCCGCCGCCCTCTGCTACACCTCCGGGACCACCGGGAACCCCAAGGGCGTCGCCTACTCGCACCGGTCGATATACCTGCACTCGCTGCAGGTCTGCATGCCGGAGTCGTTCGGCCTCGGCCCGACCACCCGCGAGCTGGTCATCGTGCCGATGTTCCACGCGATGGCCTGGGGTCTGCCGTACGCGGCGTTCATCTCCGGCGCGGCGGTGATCATGCCGGACCGGTTCCTCCAGGCCGCGCCGATCGCCGACATGATCGTCGCCGAGCGGCCCACCCTGGCCGGGGCGGTGCCGACCATCTGGAACGACCTGCTGGCCCACCTGGACGGCCACGAGGTGGACACCTCCTCGCTGAAGGAGGTGATCGTCGGCGGGTCGGCCTGCCCGCCGGCGCTGATGCACGCGTTCGGCGAGCGGCACGGCATCGACATCGTGCACGCCTGGGGGATGACCGAGATGTCGCCGCTCGGCTCGGTGGCCCGCCCGCCGGCCGGGGCGACCGGCGACGACGCCTGGCGCTACCGCTACACCCAGGGCCGGGTGCCGGCCGGGGTCGAGGCTCGGATCGTCGGCCCGCTGGGCGAGCCGATGCCCGCCGACGGGTCGTCCGTGGGCGAGCTGGAGGTCCGGGGGCCCTGGGTGACCGCTCGCTACCTCGGCGACGACACCCCGGACGAGGAGAAGTTCCGCGACGGCTGGCTGCGCACCGGCGACGTCGGCACCCTCTCGCCGGACGGCTACATCACCCTCACCGACCGGTCCAAGGACGTGATCAAGTCCGGCGGCGAGTGGATCTCCTCGGTCGAGCTGGAGAACGCGCTGATGGCCCACCCGGCCGTGCTGGAGGCCTGCGTGGTCGGGGTGCCCGACGAGCGCTGGGGGGAGCGGCCCCTGGCCACCGTCGTCCTCCGCGAGGGGGCGTCGGCCGACCCGGAGGAGCTGCGGGAGTTCCTGGCCGGGTCGGTGGCCCGCTGGCAGTTGCCGGAGCGCTGGGCGGTCATCGACGCGGTGCCGAAGACCAGCGTCGGCAAGTTCGACAAGAAGGTGGTGCGCTCGAGGTACGCCGGGGGCGAGCTGAGTGTGCGGGAGCTGACGGCCCCGTAACGTTTTCAGGCGCACCGTCGCCTGTTGGGGTAAGGGACGTACTCCTGAGACATCCCTCCCCAGGGGCGGCCCCGGCGTTCGCACCGCGCCGGGGCCGCCCGTTCCTTGCGGGGCGACCCGCACCACCATTGTTGCGAAAGTTGTTCGCCTCTGTCCCGGCGATGGGGAAATTCGCCCAGCTCAGAGGGTTTTCGGGCGGCTGATCCCATCCTGGCCGGCGGGCCGTCACCCCGCGGCGCTGGTGCTGATGAGCACCTTCCCGACCACCGAGTTCTCCACCGCCCGGTGCGCGGCCGCCGCCGCCGAGAGCGGGTGGTGGTGCAGCGGCAGGCCCGCGTCCTCGCCCACCCGGATGCCGCCCTGCGCCGCCGCGGCGGCCACGTCCACCACCGCCTGGGCCTTGGCCGCCTTCGGCTCCGTGTAGACGAGCACGAACTGCCAGCGCGCGTTCGGCACCATCGACGGCCGGATCGGCAGGGTCACCTCGTCCCCGCCGTCGTCGGCGTAGACGCACACCGCGCCGCCGCGCCCGAGCAGTTGCACGTCGGTCGCGGCGTTGCGCGCCGCGGAGACCTCGACGATCGTGTGCACCCCGTCGGGGGCGATCTTGCGGACCTCCTCGACCACGTCCTGCTCCCGGTAGTTGACCACGAAGGACGCGCCGGCCGCCGCCGCGAGCTGCGCCTTCTCGGGGCTGCTGACCGTGGCGACCACGCAGGCGTCCGCCCACCGCGCGAGCTGGATGGCCGCGTTGCCCACCGCCCCCGCCCCACCCTGCACGAGCACCGTGTGGTCGCTGAGCGACCCGGCGTGCAGCCGGTCCGGCGTGTACTCCCCGGCCGTCAGGCACCGGTGCGCGGTGAGGAAGGGGATGCCCAGGCAGGCCCCCACGTCGAAGGAGGCGTCGCCGAGGGGCACCGCCTGCCGGACCGGCACCACCGTGTACTCGGCTGCGGTGCCCCACGGGCGCTGCCAGGCGGCCTCCCACAGCCAGACCCGCTCGCCGATCAACTCCCGGTCGACACCCTCGCCCACCGACTCGATCACCCCCGCGCCGTCCTGCCCCGGCGTCTGCCAGCCGTCCGGCAGCGGCCCCTGCCGGCGCGACTTCCAGTCCGTCGGGTTCACCCCGGAGACCGCCACCCGCACCAGGACCTCGCCGGGACCCGGCTCCGGCACCGGCCGGTCGACCAGTTGCAGCACCGAGACGTCGCCGGTGCGCTCGTACACGATCGCCTTCATCCCCGTCTCCTCACCCGGCGGCCCCGGCGCGGGGCGCCGTCGGCTGCCGTACCCGGCGGACCCGCGCTCATGCCGATCCCGGCGGGGCCGGAAACCGTGCAACCGGGTGACCGGCGGGAGGGAGTGGTCATGCGGGACGGGGTGGGGGCCGACGCCGAACCGGCCGGCACCGGGAAGTTGCGGGACAACTCCGCGACACGTGCCGAGGTCGGGCCCGAGTCGGGCGGGTCTGACGGGCCCGGCGTGGCTACGCTGACCGGGTGGCGACCAGGCCGGTGCCGGAGCGGCTGCGCTGGGCCGTGGACCGGCTCGACCTGCGCGCCGGCCACCGGGTGCTGGAGATCGGCTGCGGCAACGGTGTGGCCGGCGCGCTCATCTGCGCGGTGCCGGCGGTCGCCCGGGTCGTCGCGGTCGACCGGTCCGTCACCGCGCTGCGGGCCGCCGCCCAGCGCAACGCCGCGCAGGTCGCCGCCGGCCGGGCCGTCTTCCGGCACGCCGACCTGTCCACCCTGGACTCCCCCGGTGAGCGTTACGACCGGATCCTCGCGGTCAACGTCAACCTGTTCTGGACCCGGCCGCCCACGGCCGAGTTCCGCCGCCTCGCCGGCCTGCTGGCCCCCGACGGCGTGCTGCACCTGGTCTACGAGCCGCCGCACCCCGCCCGGCTGGCCCCGCTCGTCGACCGGCTCACCGACCGGGTGGGCGCCGCGGGCTGGACCGTCGCGGAGATCGCCCGGGTCGACCGGCCGACCCCGCTGCTGGACGTGGTCGCCCGTCCGGCCTGAGCCGCTACCCGAGCCGGTCCACCGTGGCGGGGGTCAGCTCGTCCACCGCGCCCACCACCACCGCCGCGAGCCGCTCGGCGTCCGGGTCCAGCGGGTACGACCCGTGCGGCACCGCCACCACCGTCATCCCGGCGGCGGCCGCCGACCGGACGCCGTTGGACGAGTCCTCCACGGCGACGCAGCGGGCCGGGTCGACGCCCAGCCGCCCGGCGACCGCCAGGTAGACGTCCGGCGCCGGCTTGCCCCGCTCGGTCTCCTCGGTCGACAGCGTCGCGCCGAACACGTCGGTCAGGCCCGTCGCGGCCAGCGCCGCCGCGATCAGCCGGGTCGGCGAGGAACTGGCGAGCCCCAGCGGCCACCGCCCGGCCAGCCGGCGCACCACCTCGTCGGCCCCGTCGATCAGCGGTACGCGCGCCGCGTACCGCCGGATCATCTCCTCGACCACCTCGGTGGCGACCTGCTCGGCGCTCCGGTCGACGCCCAGCTCCCCGCTGAGGTACCGGGACCACTCGCCGGTGCTCATGCCCATCAGCCGGCGCTGCGTGTCGGCCTGCCAGGTCCCGCCGTGCGCCGCCACGTACGCCCGCCGCACCTCCTCCCAGACCGGCTCCGAATCCACGATCACGCCGTCCAGGTCGAAGATCACCGCATCCGCCACGGCCCCATCCTGCCCCATCGGGCACCGACCCGCGCCGTCCCCGACGGGTGCCGACCGGGCCGACTCGCCGGGCGGCGACCCGCGCCATCCCCGATGGGTGCCGACCGGGCCGACTCGCCGGGCGGCGACCCGCGCCGGACCCGGGCGGGCCATGACCCCCGCCGTCCCGGGCGGGCGGCGGTCAGCTCTGCGGGGCGGGCAGGCCGATCGGGTTTCCGTCCGGGATGACGGAGTGGCCGGCGCGGGCGATCGGTTCGAGCAGTTCCCGGAGCCGGTCGGTGCGCTCCCGGCCCAGCGCCCGCCACGGCCGCGCGGCGGCGGCGTCGGTGGCGTCCTCGATCGCCTGGAACCGGGCCCGGCCCTGCGCGGTCGCCTCGCCCTCGGCGGTGAGCCAGCCCCGCTCGGCCAGCCGGACACGGGCGGCGGCCCACTGCTCCTCGGCCCACCCCCGCCCGGTCAGGTTCAGCGGGGACATGCCGACCGCGACCCGCCAGGCCAGCGTCTCCACCGGGTCGAGGTCGGCCGCGACCAGCGCCGCGACGTGCCCGTCACCGCGGTGCTCCCGCAGCGTCGTGGCGGCCTGCCACAGCCGGGCCAGCGGGTATTCGCCGCGCGGCAGGGCGGCGTTGGCCGCGCCGAGCACCCGGCCGGCGGGCTCCACCTCGGCGGCGGCCGCCTCCAGCAGCTCGGCCGCCTCGACCAGGTGCGACTCGGGCAGCTCGTAGGTCAGCTCGGCCAGCGCCTGCACCGCGCCGGTGAGCCGGGCACGCAGCGCCTCCGGCGGGGTGGCGAGCCGCCAGACGGCCGGCAGCGCCCGCGCCACCGTGTGCGGGGCGAAGCTGAAGAACGACCCGACCACCGGCGCGGCGTCAACGGGCCCGAGCGGCGCCGCCCGGCCGGCGAAGTAGCCGCGCCAGAAGCCGCGCAGCCCGACCGCCTCGAAGGCGGCTCGGGCACGGGGATGGAAGTAGGTGACCGCGTGGACCGGCTCGAAGTGCGTCCACATCATCCGGGCGGTCCGCCCCGCGTCGTCCAGCGCCGTCACGTGCACCTCCGCGTCCGGTCCGGTTGTCACCCCGGACGGCGGGCCGCCCGGGGTGACGCTGAACCTACTGCTGGTCGGTGAAGGGCCGGAAGCCCTCTGTGGGCTACTGCATCACACCGGGGCGACAACCCGGGCGAACCGGGCCGGCCACCCCGGGTCACTGGGCCGCGAGCACGTCCACGACGAAGCGCAGCGGACCGGTCGGCCGCCCGCTGGAGGCGTCGTTGCCGTACGCCAGCTCGGCCGGGATGTCGAGCTGCACGCGGCTGCCGACGGTCACCCCGACCAGGCCCTGGTCCCAGCCGGGGATGACCTGGCCGACGCCGATCGCGAAGGAGGCCGGCTGGCCGCCGTTCCACGACGAGTCGAACTCCTTGCCATCCTTGTAGAACACGCCCACGTAGTTCGTGGTGATCGTCTGGCCCTTCTGCACCGCCGGGCCGGTGCCCTTGATCAGCGGGGTCACGGTGAGCTTCTTCAGCTCGCCCTTGCCGGCGGCGACCGTCGGCTTGGTGCCCAGGGCCGGGTCCGCACCCGCCGGGAGCTGCGGGGCGGGGGGCGCGTCGGCCGCCGGGGCGGTGGCGGACGCCGACGGGGTGCCCGCTGCCTGCTCCTTCGAGTCGTCGTCGTTCTGCCCGATCGTCACGAAGACGGTGATCAGCACCGCGACCACGGCGACGCCGGCGAGCCCGCCGGCCCACGCCTGCCGGCGACGCTTCGCCTCGGCCGCCTTCTGCGCCGCCAACTGGGCGGCCAGCCGCCGCTCCGACTTCTGGGCTCGGTTCTGCGTACGCTCGCTCACGGCGTCGACTCCCTGCTGCGAAGGTGTGGCCGGCATCGGAGTGCCGGGGGGAAAGCCGACGCACACGGTACCCGCCCCGACGCCCACCGTGCCGCCTCGGCCGTCCCGCTTCCACCACGCGGGCCAACCCCGCCCCACCAGCACCGGCAGGAACGCCCGAGGCAGGGCGGCGGCCGGCCGAGGCGCGCGGGCTCAGTCGCCCAGGTGCCGGGCCAGGGACTGCCGCAGGTGGTGCTTCGGACGGGCCCCGACGATCGAGCCGACCACCTCGCCCCGGCGGAAGACCAGGAGGGTGGGCAGGGACAGCACCCCGTACGTGCGCGTGGTGTCCGGGTTCGCGTCGGTGTCGATCGTGGCGAAGGCCATCCGCCCGGCGAACTCCCCGGCCAGCTCGGCGAGGCTGCGGGAGATCGCCCGGCACGGCGGGCACCAGTCGGCCCAGAAGTCGACCACCACCGGCCGGTCGGCGGCGAGCACCACGGCGGCGAAGGTGTCGTCGGTGACGGCGGTCAGCGAGCCGTCCGGCGCAGTCTCGAGCATGTTTCCTCCCGGTGGGCGATGGCGTGGGCGAGCTGGTCCCGCAGCTCCTGCCGGACCGCGTGCAGTCGGTCGATGCCGGCGTCCACCTCGGCCAGCTTCCGCCGCAGCACCGCGACGGAGTCCGGGCAGACGTGGCCGGAGGCGTTGCCGGCCCGGAGGCAGGCGACGAACGGGCGGATGTCGTCGAGCCCGAAGCCCACCGCGAGCAGGGCCCGGATCTCGCGTACGACGTGCAGCTCCGCCTCGTCGTAGACCCGGTAGCCGTTGGCCGAGCGGGCCGCCCGGACCAGTCCGTGCGTCTCGTAGTAGCGCAGGGCCCGGGTGCTCGTGCCGGCGCGTTCCGCCAGCTCACCGATCAGCATCCGACCTCCCTCGTCCGACGCGACCGACGCTAGGTGACTGGTGTTAAACGGGGGTTGATCGGTGGTCTGGTCAGCCCGTGTGTTTGACGGCTCGTTGGCTGGCGTGAAGGGGGTAGTCGCTGGG
>NZ_JBFAAF010000031.1:0-82759 GCF_040639595.1 Micromonospora sp. NPDC023814 | reverse complement strand
AAACGCTCGGCTGGGATACCCCAGCCGAGCGCCTCGCTAAGCTCCTAGCCGTCACCGACTAGCCAACGCGTTGCAACGACCCCTTGAAACCGCCGTGTTAGGAAGGGGCCCTTCCTCTACCTCAGGCGTTAACAAGGTGCCCTTCCTTACACCTACCGGTCGGTGGCGGTCAGGGCGTCGACGGCCTTGCGGGCGGCGATCAGCACCGGGTCCCAGACCGGGGCGTACGGCGGGGCGTAGCCGAGGTCGAGGGCGGTCATGTCGTCCACCGTCATGCCGTTCCACAGTGCCACCGCGAGCGTGTCGATCCGCTTCGCGGCCTCGGACCAGCCGACGATCTGCGCCCCGAGCAGCCGGCCGCTGGGCTTCTCCGCGATCAGCTTCACCGTCATCGGGCGGGAGCCCGGGTAGTAGCCGGCGCGGTTGGTGGACTGCGCGATCACGGAGACGAACTCGAAGCCGGCCGCCCTGGCGTCCCGCTCGCGCAGCCCGGTGCGCCCCACCTCCAGGTCGCAGACCTTGGTGACGGCCGTGCCGATCACGCCGAGGAAGGTGGCGTACCCGCCGCCGATGTTGATGCCGGCCACCCGGCCCTGCTTGTTGGCGTGGGTGCCCAGCGGCACGTGCACCGGCATCCCGGTGACCCGGTGCACGGTCTCCACGCAGTCGCCGGCGGCCCAGACGCCCGGCACGCCGGCCACCCGCATGCGGCGGTCCACCCGGACCCCGCCGGTGACGCCCAGCGGCAGGCCGGCGGCCTCCGCGAGCGCGGTGTTGGGGCGTACGCCGAGACCGAGGACGACCAGGTCGGTGGGGATCGGCCCCTCGGCGGTGACCACCGCGGAGACCCGGCCGTCGGTCTCCTCCAGCCCGGTGACGGCGAGGCCGGTGCGGATGGTGATGCCGATCGCGCGCATCGCGTCCGTGACCAGCTCGGCCATGTCCGGGTCGACGGTGGACATCGGCTGCTCGGCCTGCTCCACCAGCGTGACGGAGAGCCCGCGCTGGATCAGCGCCTCGGCCATCTCCACGCCGATGTAGCCGCCGCCGACCACGACCGCCCGGCGCGGCCGGGGCTCGGACTCCAGCCAGGCGCGCAGCGCCGCGCCGTCGTCGAGGGTCTGCACGCCGAACACCCCGCCGGCGCCGGCACGCGCCCAGTCCGGCTTCGTCGGCACCGCGCCGGTCGCGTACACCAGGGTGTCGAACCGCTCGCGGACCTCGCCGCCGCCCCCGAGGTCCCGCGCGACCACCTCGCGCCGGTCGAGGTCGATGGCGGTGACCTCGTGCCGCATCCGGACGTCGACGGCGAACTTCTCCCGGAACGTCGCCGGGTCGCGGGCGATCAGCTCGTCCCGCTCGGGCACCAGCCCGCTGATCCAGTAGGGAATGCCGCAGGCCGAGTACGACGTGAAGTGCCCGCGCTCGAACGCGACGATCTCCAGATCGCCGCGGTCGCGGCGGCGGCGCGCCTGGGACGCCGCCGCCATGCCCGCCGCGTCTCCACCGATGACGATCAGCCGTTGCGCCACGGGGACCATCCTGTCACGGGCGACCCGCCCCGCGGGTCTGTCGCGCGACGTCGGAGACCACGTCCACGAGCGTGCCGCCGCGGGCGAGGACGGCGCGCTGCCGGGCCGCCCCGCTGCCGTGCCGGCGCAGCCCACCGACCAGGTCGGTCACCTCGTCCAGGTCGCCGTGCCGCTCCAGCGCCGGGCGCAGCCGCTCGACGAGCTGGTCGAAGAGCTCCCACGCCGGGCGCAGCTCCCCGTCGGTGAGGTCGACGCCGTCGCCCTCCAGCCCGTCGTGCGCCGCCCGCCAGTGCGCGGCGACCAGCAGGTGGTGGTCGGTGCGGATGGCGGGCCGGCCGGCGGCCATGTCGTCCAGCGCGGTCGCCACCATGGCCCGGACCAGCGCGGCGACGAGCACCGCGTCGTCCACGGACGGGCAGACGTCGCCGATCCGGATCTCCACGGTCGGGTACCTGGCCGACAGCCGGGCGTACCAGTAGAGCATCCCCTCGTCGAGCATCACGCCGCTGGCGACGAGCTGCCGGATCAGCCGTTCGTAGTGCTCGTGCGACGCCAGGAACGGGGTGGGTGCCACCGACGGCCAGCGCTCCCACTCGATCGACCGCCAGCTCGCGTACCCGGTGTCCTCGCCCTTGGCGAACGGGGAGTTGACGGTCACCGCGTGCAGCACCGGCAGCCAGGGCCGGACGTGGTTGAGCACCTGCACCCCGGTCTCCGGGTCGAGCACCCCGACGTGCACGTGCATGCCGTTGTTGCCGGGGCCGGGGACCAGCAGGCGGAACCGCTCGACCATCCGGTCGAAGCGTGGCTTGTCGACCACCGGGGGCACGGGCCCGTCGACCGGCCCGGTGCCGATGGCGAGCAGCCGTACGCCGGCCCGCTCGGCGGCGTCGGCGAGCGCGGCCCGCAGCACCCCGAGGGAGTGCCGGATGGAGGAGAGTTCCAGGCCGGGCGGGCTGCCGATCTCGATCTGGCTGGTCTGGAACTCCCGCTCCACCTGGCCGCGCAGCTCGGGGGGCACCTGATCCATGACGAGGTCGACGGCGGGCACCGCGGCCCCGGTGTGCGGGTCGACGAGCAGGAACTCCTCCTCGACACCCACCGTGAGCAGATCCGTCCCCTCGGCCGTCGCGCTCGGGGCCTCCGCCACCTGGCCGGTCATCGCCACCACCGTCCGTTCGCGCCCGGTCGCGGTCCGTCCGTGCCGGGTCGGCCAGTGGTTACACACCGTGTCGACGCGGGAAAACGCGCCCCGGCGCGTCGCCCGGCGTGTCGCCCGCCGGGCGTCACCGGCGGCGGTCGTCCTCGCCGTCCTGCACCATGGCGCGGACCCGGCGCAGGGTCGCGTCCTGGGCCAGGATCGCCTCCCGCCACCGGTCCAGCGTCCGGCGCAGGTCCCAGACCGTGGCCCGGAGCTGCTGCACCTGTTCGCGGGTCGCTTCGAGTTGCGCCCGGGTGACCAGGGCGGTCTCCTCCAGCTCGGCGACCCGGGTGCGCAGCGGCTGCACCAGCGTGAGGGCGGCGTCGGTGAGGGTGTCGGCGGCGTCCGCCTTGAACTTGCCGCGCTGCACCACGACGGTCGCGATGGCGGCGAGACCGCCGGCGCCGCCGAGGACCCCGAGGATGGAGAGCAGGACCTGTACCCACTGCGGTGCGCTCGGCGCGGACGCGTTCACGTCCCACCTCCGGTGGAAGCCACGCCGCCGTCCAGCCCGGCGGGCTGGGCCGCCTGGACGGCCCGGGTGAGGGCGCGCAGGTCGCGCACGATCTGTGCGGCGCGCCAGCCCGAGCCGATGGACACCGCCCCGACGAAGGAGGTCGCGGCGACCCCCTGCTGCCCGGCGACCACCGCCACGGCGACGGCGTACATGCCGGTGATCGTGCCGAGCATCAGCACCGAGGCGAGCTCGGTGCCGAGGGCGGTGGAGAGCCGGCCGGGCCAGAAGATGCCGAGCAGCCCGGCGACGCCGGCGACGACGAGACCTAACTCCCACCCCACCTGGATGGGGCCCGGCATCGCCATCTCCACCGACTGCGGTCGGACGCCCAGCGAGATCAGGAGGACCCCGCAGACGGGGGCGGTCACCATGACGGCGATCTCGAAGGGCTGGTGCCGCGGGCGGATGCGGTTGTGGGGCACGGTGGCTCCTTGGTGGTGGCCCACCACCTCGTCGAGGCGGCCCCGTCGGGCCGGGCGGGCGCCCGGCCGTGAGGGGGTGTGCCGGGAGGGCCCGCTCCCGCTGGCCCGGTCGGCTCGGCGGCCTGCCCGACGGGTCGGGCGGCGCATCGGTGACCGGGAGTGACGGCAGGCCGGCGTTGGCCCGTCGATGCCCCAAGTCGTACCACTCCACGGCGGCTCCGTCCACCCCGGATCTGTCGTAAAACCGCAGGTCAGCGGTCGGAGTCGCCGATCGGGCCGGCCGGCGTGACAGCGGGCCCTAGGCTGGTCGGCGTGCCGGGAGCGTGGCGGGTCGTGCTGGGGACGTGGGCGTACGCGCTCACCCACCTGACCCTGCTCGCCGACCGTCCGGCCGGGCTGCTCGCCGGGGCCGCACTGACCGCCGTCGTGCTGCTCGCCGCCGTGCTCGCGCTGCACGCGGCGGTCGGCGTCGGCGCTCCCCGGGCCGGCCGCGCCGCCGCCCTGCGGGCCCGGGCCCGCCGTCGCTGGGTGCCCCGGCAGGTCGATCCGGACGCCGCCGGGCGTCCCCGCCCCCGGGCGCCCGGGGCCGTTCCCTCGGCCGCGTAGCGCCGCCGCCGCGCGGCCGATTCCGCCGTCACCCGAGGCCCGGCGACGCCCTGTCGTCCCGTCGGGCCGTCACCCGGAATCGGAACGAGGGGTCACCATGCTCGCCTTCGCACCACTGCACGACGCCGTCGGCGCCGCCGGCAGCGCGCTCTCCTGGCTCACCACCCTGCTCGAACCGCTGGCCGGCGGCGCGGCCACCGCCGCCGCGATCGTCGTCCTCACCGTGGCCGTCCGGCTGCTGATCTCGCCGCTGACCCTCGCGCAGGTTCGCGGGGAGCGGCGTCGCGCGGCGCTCGCCCCGGAGGTCCGCGACCTTCAGCGGCGGTACGCGCACGACCCCGCCCGGTTGCAGGGCGAGTTGTTCGCGCTCTACCGGGCCAACGGCGCCAGCCCGGTGTCCGGCTGCCTGCCGATGCTGCTCCAGGCGCCGGTCCTGCTGGTCATGTACCGGCTCTTCACGACCGCCGGCGGCGGCACGGGGCTGCTCGCCGAGCGGCTCGCCGGGGTGCCGCTGGGCCACCACCTCGGCGACGGCCTGGGCGGCGCGGTGCTGCCGCTGTTCGGCGTGCTGCTGGCAGCCCTGCTCGCCCTCGCGTGGTGGACGTCGCGGCGGATGCGGCGTGCCGCGGCCGCGACCGGCACGGTGGCCGGTACGCCGACGGAGGGGCCGGGGGCCGCGGTGCTCGGCCGGCTGCTGCCGCTGCTGCCGTACGCGACCGTGCTGGTGGCGCTGGTGCTGCCGCTGGCCGCGGTGATCTACCTGGTCACCACGACCGCCTGGTCGGCGCTGGAGCAGGCGGTGCTGCGCCGCCCGCAGGCCGCGCCAGCGGACATCGATAGACATTGACATCTGCCGGGTCGGCACGTACAACTCGTGAGAGAGCGCTCTCTCGACCCGTCCCCGCAGAGAGGCACGTCCATGACACCTGCCCCGGCGGCCCCCGCCGCCCCGCCCCCACGACGCCGGCCGGCCCTGGCGTCGGCCCTGCTCGCCGTTGTCGCCACCACCGCCCTGGCCGGGGTGACCGTGACCGCGAACGCCGCCGTGCCGGCGCCCGCGCCCGGCTGGAGTCTGGTGTGGAGCGACGACTTCACCGGCGCGGCCGGCACGCTGCCGTCCGCCGCGAACTGGATCATCGACACCGGCACCAGCTACCCCGGCGGCCCGCCCAACTGGGGCACCGGCGAGATCCAGACCTACACCGACAGCACCGCGAACGTCAGCCACGACGGCGGCGGCAACCTGCGGATCACCCCGCTGCGCGACGCCTCCGGCCGCTGGACCTCCGCCCGCATCGAGACCGTGCGCAGCAACTTCAAGCCCCCCTCCGGCGGCGTGCTCGCCATCGAGGGCCGGATCCAGATGCCGAACGTGACCGGGGCCCAGGCGGCCGGCTACTGGCCGGCGTTCTGGGCGCTCGGCTCGCCCTACCGGGGCAACTACCAGAACTGGCCGAGCATCGGCGAGTTCGACGTGATGGAGAACGTCAACGGGATCAACTCGGTCTGGGGCGTGCTGCACTGCGGCGTGGCCCCCGGCGGGCCGTGCGACGAGTTCAACGGCATCGGCGCGTCCCGGGCCTGTCCCGGCAGCACCTGCCAGTCCGCGTACCACACCTACCGCTTCGAGTGGGACGCCTCGGTCAGCCCCCAGCAACTGCGCTGGTACGTCGACGGCCAGCTCTACCACAGCGTGAGCCAGTCCCGGGTCGGCGAGCCGTACTGGTCGCAGATGACCGGCCACGCCGGCTACTTCCTGCTGCTGAACGTGGCGATGGGCGGGGCCTTCCCGAACGGGGTGGCGGGTTCGGCCACGCCGACGGCCGCCACCGTCCCCGGCCGGCCGATGCTGGTCGACTACGTGGCCGTCTACAGCCGGGGCGGCGGCACCACCCCGCCGCCGACGACCCCGCCTCCCGGTGGCGTGCGGGACGCGTACGCGACGATCCAGGCGGAGTCGTTCAGCGCGCAGAACGGAGTGATCGTCGAGGCGTGCGCCGAGGGCGGCCAGAACGTCGGCGCGCTGCGCAACGGCGACTGGGTGCGGTTCGACAACGTCGAGTTCGGCGCCACCCCGCCGCGCGACTTCGTCGCCCGGGTCGCCTCCGGCGCGGCGGGCGGGGTCAGCGGCCTGGTGGAGGTCCGGCTGGACAGCCCGACCGGCCCGCCGATCGGCAGCTTCGCGATCGCCAACACGGGGGGCTGGCAGAGCTGGCGCTCGGTGCCCGGCAACGTCGCCGGCCCGACCGGCCGCCGGACGGTCTACCTGACCTTCACCAGCGGCCAGCCCGCCGACTTCGTCAACGTCAACTGGTTCACCTTCCGTCGTTGAGCCGCGGGGAACCCGGGCGGTCGCCGCCCGGGTTCCCCGCCCCGCCGCCCCTGGACATAAACAGTTAACAGTCCTAATAATAGGCGTCAATGTCGATGCCAATGGATGTCGTCCGGGTGTGGAGGGTGCTGTGAAACGATCCAGGTCTCTGGTGTTGTCGCTGGTCACCGCCGTGGTCGCGGCGGTCGGGGCGGTGTGGGTGGCGATGCCGGCGTTCGCCGCAGGGGCCACCGCGAGCTTCGTGAAGACGTCCGACTGGGGGTCGGGCTGGGAGGGGAAGTACACGATCACCAACGGCGGCGGCACCACCGTCGACGGCTGGGCCGTCACCTTCGACCTGCCGGCCGGGACGACCGTCGGCTCGTACTGGGACGCCCTGCTGACCTCGTCGGGCCAGCGGTACACCTTCACCAACCGGTCCTGGAACGGCAGCATCGCCCCGGGCGCCTCCGTCTCGTTCGGCTTCCTGGGCAACGGGCCCGGCGCCCCGGCCAACTGCCAGCTCAACGGCGCGTCGTGCGGTGACGGCACCGCCCCGCCCACCACCGCGCCGCCGACGACGGCGCCGCCGACCACGCCGCCCCCGACCAGCCCGCCGCCGAACACCGGGCTGCCGAAGCACATCCTCACCGGGTACTGGCACAACTTCGACAACCCCGCCGTGGAGCTGCGGCTGCGCGACGTGCCGAACGAGTACGACGTGGTCGCGGTCGCGTTCGCCGAGGCCACCGCCACCCCCGGCGCCGTCACCTTCGCCGTCGACCCCGGCCTGTCCGCCGCCCTCGGCGGCTACACCGACGCGGACTTCTCCGCCGACGTGCGCGCCCTCCAGTCCCGGGGCAAGAAGGTGATCATCTCGGTGGGCGGCGAGACGGGCCGGGTGGCGGTCAACGACGCCGCCTCCGCCGCGGCGTTCAGCGACAGCGTGCACGCGCTGATCCAGCGGTACGGCTTCGACGGCGTCGACATCGACCTGGAGAACGGGCTGAACCCGACCTACATGGCGCAGGCGCTGCGCTCGCTGCGGGCCAAGGTCGGCAGCCGACTGATCATCGCGATGGCCCCGCAGACCATCGACATGCAGTCCCCGGGCAGCAGCTACTTCAAGCTCGCGCTCGACATCAAGGACATCCTCACCGTCGTGAACACCCAGTTCTACAACTCGGGGGCGATGCTCGGCTGCGACCGCAACGCCGCGTACGCCCAGGGGACGGTGAACTTCATCGTCGCGCTGGCCTGCATCCAGTTGGAGGCCGGGCTGCGTCCCGACCAGGTCGGCCTCGGCCTGCCGGCCGGACCCGGCGCGGCCGGTGGCGGCGTCGTCGCGCCGAGCGTGGTGAACGCGGCACTGGACTGCCTGGCCCGCGGCAGCAACTGCGGCAGCTTCCGCCCGCCGCGCACCTACCCGGGCATCCGCGGCGCGATGACCTGGTCGGTCAACTGGGACGTGACCAACGGCAACGCCTTCGCCCGCACGGTGGCCCCCCACCTCGCCACCCTGCCCTGACGGCCCCGGGTCAGCGGGTGGCGGCGCCGGCGCGGTCGCGGTGGCGGGCGCGCCGGCGGCGGGACTTCTTGACCGCCCACCAGGCGATCATCACCACGAAGACGGCGACGATGCCGTAGTCGAACCAGTCGCTGTACCGCTCGACCTGCTGCCAGCGGGAGCCGAGGGCGTAGCCCAGGCCGACGAAGAGCGAGTTCCAGACGCCGCTGCCCAGCGTCGTGAAGGCGACGAACTCGGGCAGCGGCATGCGGTTGGCCCCGGCGGGGACGGAGACCAGGCTGCGCACCACCGGGATCATCCGGCCGAAGAGCACCGCCCACCGGCCGTGCCGCTCGAACCAGCGGTCCGCCCTCTCCAGGTCGTCCCGGTCGACCAGCGGCAGCCGGTCCAGCCAGCGCTTGAGCCGGTCCTCGCCGGCGGCCGCGCCCAGCCAGTAGAGGACGAGCGCCCCCACCAGGGAGCCGGCGGTGGCGGCGAGCACCATCAGCACCACGTTGAACCGTCCCTCGCCGGCCAGGTAGCCGGCCATCGCCAGGACGATCTCGCTCGGGATCGGCGGGATGATGCTCTCCAGGGCGACCAGCAGCGCCACGCCGAACGCGCCGGCGGCATCGATGACCCCCGCCACCCATCCGGTCAGCCCGCCGAGCCGGGTCGGGTCGACGTTCTCGGCGAGTGCCATCGCGATCCTTTCGCCGGGTCCGGGGGATCAGAGCCCTCTACCCCGCGACCCGCCGGTCACACCTGTCCGTGTCCGGAGCCACGCCGGCTCAGCCCTCCGGGTGCAGCGCCGCGTCGGCGGGCCCCCGCCGCCACCCGGTGAACCGGACCCGCAGCCCCGCCCGGGTGGGGGAGCAGCAGTACGGGCCGGCCGTCGCCACCGCCTCCGGCGGCAGTGGGGCGAGCCGGACCAGCCGCCACGGCTCGCCGCCGGCCCGGGCCCGCACGGTGAGCGCGTCCCGTTCGCGGCTGACCCGGACGGTCACCTCCCGCCCGGCCCACTCCGGCACCGGGGCGACCGACCAGTCGGACACCTCCCGGGTCACCACGGCGCCGACCTGCGGCAGGCCGTCGCTGACCTCCACCCCGGTCTTCACCCAGTTCCGCTCGTCGACGCGGACCAGCGCGCCGGCCTGGTCGAACTGCTCGCCGTAGTCGAGGTGGAAGGCCACCTCCACCGCGTCGCCGACGGGCAGCGGCGCGAGCAACGCCGGGGCGTCGTCGTGCACGAAGCCGTACGAGGTGTGCCGCCACAGGTCGCTGCCCCCGGCCGGCTCCACCAGCAGCTCGCCGGCCGGTCCGTGCTCGACCCGCACCGGCTCGTTCCACCACTCGCCCTCGGCCCAGTCGACTTCATGCGCTCCGTCTCCCATGCCGGCGACCGTACCGCCGCCCGGACCACGCGTCGCTGCCGCCCGGTCCCGCGTTTGCCGGACGCGGGGATGGGAGACATTAGGTCGGCATGGCTGACAGGTGGTACTCCGAGGCCGTCGTCTACTGCCTCGACATCGACACGTACGCGGACTCCGACGGCGACGGCGTCGGCGACATCCGGGGCCTGATCGGCAGACTCGACTACCTCGCCCGGCTGGGCGTCACCTGCCTCTGGCTGCACCCCGTCCACCCGTCGCCCAACCGCGACGACGGCTACGACGCCACCGACTTCTACAACGTCGACCCCCGCTTCGGCACCCTCGGAGACTTCGCGGAGCTGCTGCACCAGGCGCAGAACCGCGGCATCCGGGTGATCATCGACCTGGTCGTCAACCACACCTCGGACGAGCACCCCTGGTTCCAGTCCGCCCGCTCCTCGCCGGACTCGCCGTACCGCGACTGGTACGTCTGGTCCGACCACGAGCCGGACGACCGCCACCAGGGCATGGTCTTCCCCGGCGAGCAGAACGAGACCTGGACCTACGACCGGACCGCCAAGGCCTGGTTCTACCACCGGTTCTACAGGTTCCAGCCGGACCTCAACTTCGCCAACCCGAAGGTGCGCGAGGAGGTCAAGAAGATCGTCTCGTTCTGGCTCCAGCTCGGCGTCTCCGGCTTCCGGATGGACGCCGTGCCGTTCATCATCGAGCTGACCGAGGCGGGCAACCCGAACTCCCCGAAGGACTTCGACTTCCTCACGGAGCTGCGCCAGCACGTGCAGTGGCGCCGCGGCGACGCCGTCCTGCTCGCCGAGGCCAACGTGGAGCCCGACCAGCTGCCGACCTTCTTCGCCGACGCCGGCGGCTCGGCGAACCGCCTGCACATGCTCTTCGACTTCATGCTCAACGGGCGGCTGATGCTGGCCCTGGCCCGGCAGGACCCGGAGCCGATCGTCGAGGCGCTGCGAGACACCCCCGCGCTGCCCGAGGGCGGGCAGTGGGCCACCTTCCTGCGCAACCACGACGAGATCGACCTGTCCCGGCTCACCGCCGAACAGCGCAACCAGGTGTACGCGGAGTTCGGCCCCGACGAGAACATGCGCATCTACGACCGGGGCATCCGCCGCCGGCTCGCCCCGATGCTCGGCAACGACCGCCGGCGCATCGAGCTGGCGTATTCGCTCCAGTTCTCGCTGCGCGGCACGCCGGTGCTGCGCTACGGCGAGGAGATCGGCATGGGGGAGGACCTGTCGCTGCCCGGCCGGGAGGCGATCCGCACCCCGATGCAGTGGTCGTACCAGCCGAACGCCGGGTTCTCCACGGCCGACCCGGAGAAGCTGGTCCGCCCGGTGGTCGACAAGGGCGACTTCAGCTACGAGAAGGTCAACGTGACCGCCCAGCGCAGCGACCCCACGTCGCTGCTCGCGTGGTTCGAGCGGATGATCCGTACGCTCCGCGAGGCCCCCGAGGTGGGCTCCGGCTCGACCACGCACATCGACGTGGCGATGCCGCCGGGCGTGCTGGCGCACCGGGCCGACGGGCGGACCGGGACGATGGTCTTCCTGCACAACCTCGGCACCTCCGACGCCGAGGTGGACCTGAGCATGCTGGAGCCGGAGGCGGACCTCCCCGTCGACGTCCTCGCCGACCGCAACTACGGCGGGGTCGGCAAGCTGGACCGCCTCAAGCTGGCCGGCCACGGCTACCGGTGGATCCGCCTCTGCCGGGGCCGCGGCCGCTAGCCCCGGTTCCATGTCGACCGCCGCCCGCCCCACCTCGACCGGCGACCCGGTCACTCCCGCCAGCCGGCCAGCTCGACCCCCTTGGCGAGTTCGACCCGGAAGCCCATGGTGATCTCGCCGCTCTCGCCCGGCCCGAGCCGCAGCCGCCAGGTCAGCTCGCCCAGCTCGGTACGCTCGGCCGGCGGCGGGACGACCGTGGCTTCCCGGACGACCACCGCCTCGTCGC
The DNA here is from genome assembly GCF_040639595.1 of Micromonospora sp. NPDC023814. Lineage (NCBI taxonomy): Bacteria > Bacillati > Actinomycetota > Actinomycetes > Micromonosporales > Micromonosporaceae > Micromonospora > Micromonospora sp. NPDC023814. The sequence goes on along the minus strand of NZ_JBFAAF010000031.1, from coordinate 71,301 downwards.
GGGACACCGGAAGCTGGTCGCGTACCTCCACCGTCGCCGCCCGGGGCGTGTGGTTGGCGACGCTGATCCGGTACTCCACCTCCCGTCGCCGGGTCGAGCCGAGCGTGGCCCGGGTGTCGGCGCGCCGGCCCAGCTTCCGCTCCACCCGTACCCGGTCGTCCACCCCGAGCGCCAGTTCGGTCTCCTCACCCGGCGCCCACGTCGGCAGCCGGGTGGCCGCGACGAAGTCGGCGCCGTGGAAAACCGCCGCCGGGCCGGGGAGCAGCGTGTGCGCCGAGGTGTTGCGGACCGTCGCACGCAGGTGCGCCTCGGCCGCGCGGACCGGCACGGTCACGTGGTCCAGCCGGGCCGGCAGCTCCAGCACGGCGATGGTGGCCCGGTGCGCGCTGCCGTCCGCCGGCACCGCGACCGGGCGGGCCGGCCGGTAGGTGGCGGCGGTGACCCCCTGCTCGACCGTGGCCACGCTCTCCCGCACCTTGGGGCGCGGCGGGGCGGACCGGGCCGCACCACCCGCGGCGGCCGGCGCCGCGCCGGGCGCCGGCGGTGGCGGCAGCGCACCGAAGCTCGCCGTCGACCTGGGCATCGGCGGTACCGGCCGGACCCGGTCGAGGTACCAGGGCGACAGTTCGGGTACGCCGGTCGCCGCTGCCGGCCGGGCGGTCGAGAGCCGGAGTTCGCACTCCGGCCAGTCCTCGCCGGTGTCCTGGCTGACCAGGCCGAACCAGGTGACGGTCATGGTGTCGTCGACCAGCCGCAGGTCGTAGGAGGGCTGCCAGCGGGCTCCGTCGACCAGGTAGGTCAGCTCCAGGTCCAGCTCGGCGTCGTCGGCGTCCACCGCCACGGTCACCTCGGCGGCCAGCCGGTCCGGTTCCCGCTTGCCGTTCGCCGCCGCCAACTGTCGCTCGACGGCCGCCAGCTCCTCGGTCAGGTCGGCACGTCGCCGGGCCAACCCGCGCCGCCGGCTGCGGGAGTCGGCGAGCTGGTCGGCCACCGAGTCGGCGAAGCTGGCCACGTCGGTCGGGGCGGCGTCACCGGAGGCCAACGCGCGGGCGTACGTGCCGCCGGCCCGTTCGGCCAGCCGGCCGATGAACTGCCCCCGCTGCGCCTCGACCTCGTCCGCGTCGTCGACCTCGGCCAGCTCGTCGGCCAGCTCCCGGCTCCGCTGCTCCAGCTCGCGGACCTGCCCGTCGGTGCTGCGTGCCTGCCGCCACGTCGTCACGTCCACGCCGAGCACGGTGACCGCGCCCCGGCCGCCGACCCGTACCGAGTCCCGCCGCAGGCCCAGCGGCAACGGTGCGACACGTACGCGGTGCTCACCGGCGGTCAACCGGGTGCTGCCCCGGCGGGTGACCCGGGCCCGGTCCGGGTAGACGGTGACACCGACGACGGCTGCTTCGATCTCCACTGCGTTCACGGCGGCGACGGTAGCCGAAGCGTGCTCGTGACCCCGGCAGGCCGCGGCGGGGTGTCGGCAGGACCGGCGTCCCGCGCCGGGCCGGCACGCCGTACGCCTGGGTTAAGCTCCTCCGGTCGAGCGGAAGTTACCGGGAGGTAGGAATGTCGGAGGAGCAGCGGGTCGCCATCGTCACGGGGGCGGCGCGGGGGATCGGGGCCGCCACCGCCCGCCGGCTGGCCGCCGACGGCCTCGCGGTCGCGGTGGTCGACATCGACGAGTCGGCGACCAAGGAGACGGTGGACGCGATCGCCGCCGCCGGTGGCCGGGCGCTCGGCGTCGGCGCCGACGTGTCCGACCGGGCCCAGGTCGAGGCGGCCGTGGAGCGGGTCGCCGCCGGGCTGGGCGCGCCGACCGTGCTGGTGAACAACGCCGGCGTGCTGCGCGACAACCTGCTGTTCAAGATGAGCGACACCGACTGGGACACGGTCATGGGCGTGCACCTGCGCGGCGCGTTCCTGTTCAGCCAGGCGGCCCAGAAGCACATGGTCGAGCAGAGGTGGGGCCGGATCGTCAACCTCTCCAGCACCTCCGCGCTGGGCAACCGGGGCCAGGCGAACTACTCCGCCGCGAAGGCCGGCCTCCAGGGCTTCACCAAGACGCTCGCCATCGAGCTGGGCCCGTTCGGGGTGACCGTCAACGCGGTCGCGCCCGGCTTCATCGTCACCGACATGACCGCCGCCACCGCCGCCCGGATGAAGGTCGACTTCGACGACCTCCAGAAGCACGCCGCGGCGGAGATCCCGGTCCGCCGCACCGGCCGGCCGGAGGACGTCGCGCACACCATCTCGTTCCTGGTCAGCGAGGGAGCGTCGTTCGTCTCCGGCCAGGTCATCTACGTCGCCGGCGGCCCCAAGGACTGACTGCGCCGACGTCCCACCCCGTCCCGGCGAGGCGGGGTGGGTCAGGTGCGGGCGGTGCGGGTGCGCCAGAGCCAGACCAGGCCGAGCACCGGCAGGACCAGCGGGATGTAGCCGTACCCGCTGCCGAACCGCGACCAGACCGTCTCGTCCGGGAACAGCTCCGGGTCGGCCACGCTGAGGATGCCGACGCCGAGCACCCCGGCCAGCTCCACCGTGCAGCACGCCAGGGCGACGCGCCGGCCGGCGGCACCCGCGCGGGCCAGCCCCACCGCCGCGACGATGTAGATGGCCGCGGCGAGCGCCGAGAGCAGGTACGCCACCGGGGCCTCGTCGAACCTCGTGGCGATCTGGAGGCCGGCGCGGCTGGTGGCGGCGATCGCGAAGAGCAGGTAGACCGCGATCAGCAGCCGTCCCGGGCCGGCGTTGGTCCGCGTCCGTTCCGGGGCCCGCACCTCAGCCACCCAGCACCTCCCACGTCTGTTGCAGCCGCACGACGACCACCGGCGTGACCAGGCAGACCGCGCAGACGATGGCCGAGCCCCAGCGGGTCGGCTCCATCCTGGCCAGCACCCAGGCCAGCGGCGGCAGGCAGACCAGCGTCGCCAGGTAACCGAAGAAGGCCCCCGGCTCCCCGGGGCGCTCGCCGCCGCCGAGGGCGACCCCCGCCACCACCGCGAGCACGAGCAGCGCCGCCTCCAGCAGGGCCAGACCGGCGAACTGCACCCGGTCCGGCGCGCGATGGCGCAGCGTCGCCACCAGGGCCCAGGCGGCGACGAGGAGCGAGAGCACGATCGACGCGGTCGCGAGGAGCCCGTCCACCGGCGAACCGGCCGAGGCTGCGCTGGTCATCGGTGCCACCCGGGGCTCGCTTCGGTCACCGGCACAGCCTACTAACCCGCGTAGTAAACCCCGCCACCCGCCGCCCCGGGCAACCGGAATAGGCCCGGTCACGCGGGCGGGCGCCGGGGTGGGCGACTAGCGTGGACCGGGGCCGCGGGGTGCTGCCGTGGCGCGACGACGACGGTGGGGGTTCTCGTGGTGCGGTTCGGGTTGTTCGGCACCGGTCACTGGGCGGCGCAGACGCACGCCGCGGCGTTGCACGCGCACCCGGGGGCCACGATCGCCGGGGTGTGGGGCCGCGACCCGAGCAAGGCCGCCAGCCTGGCCGACCGCTACGGGGCGCCGGCGTTCACCGACGTCGAGGCGCTGCTCGACGCCTGCGACGCGGTCGCGGTGGCCCTCCCGCCGGACGTCCAGGCCGACATCGCCGCCCGCGCGGCGGCAGCCGGTCGGCACCTGCTGCTGGACAAGCCGCTCGCGTTGAGCGTCGCCGACGCCGACCGGGTGGTCGAGGCCGCGCAGGCGGCCGGAGTCGCCTCGGTGGTCTTCTTCACCGGCCGCTACCAGCCGGACATCGCCGGCTTCCTGGCCTCGACCGCCGCCGTCGGCGGGTGGCACACCGCGAAGGCGGTCCGGTTCGGCTCGATCTTCCAGCCGAGCAGCCCGTACGGCGCCTCGCCCTGGCGCCGGCAGCACGGCGCGCTCTGGGACATCGGCCCGCACGCGCTGTCGGTCATCCTGCCGGTGCTCGGCCGGGTCACCCGGGTCGCCGCGATGGACGGGCCGCGGGGGATCGTCCACCTGCTGCTCACCCACGACGGGGGAGCGACGAGCACGATCTCGCTGACCCTGGACGCCCCGCCGGAGGCGGTGAGCCGGGAGTTCGTCTTCTACGGCGAGAACGGCATCGAGACCCTCCCGGCCGGCGAGGGCGACTCGGCCACCGCGTTCGGAGTGGCGATCGACCAGTTGCTGGAGGAGATCAGGTCGGGCACCCGGGACCACCGCTGCGACGTGCGCTTCGGCCGCGAGGTCGTCGCCGTGCTCGCCGCCGCCGAGACCGCCCGCGCCGAGGGCCGCACCGTCGACCTCCCGGTTTGAGGGCCGCACCGTCGACCTGCCGGCCTGAGGCGGAAAAGCGGTCGCCGGGCGGCGACGACGGAGCTAGGGTCGCGGGCATGTCCGCGCACGCTCTGATCGAGGGGGTCGGCACGCCGGCCGCCTTCGGGCCACTGCTGGCCCGCCTGCGAGTCCGGCGTCCGGCCCTGGCCGACGCGACCCGCGACTGATCCCGCACCGCACGCACGGCGCCCTCCGCCCGGTCCTGGCCGGGCCCTCGGCGCCGCCCCACCGCCGCCCCGGGTGACGCCCCGGGTGAGTGCCGCCGTCGGCGCCACCCCGGTCACCCGCCCGGGTGACGTGCCGCGCGCCACCCCCGTCTCCGGCCGGGCGGTGGCGTACCGCGCCGACTCCGGTCTCCGGCCGAGCGGTGGGTGCCGCCGTGCGCCGCCGACCCGCAGTCCCCGCGCCACGCCCAGGGCCGTCCGAGTCCACTCTTCCCTCGGACAGGCCCCCTTCCGGCTGCCTGTCCGCTCCGTCGCCGCACGGCGACAGACAGGACGACGACCCGTGGCGCCCCGCCGTACCCGAGCAACCGAACGCGACCGCTCCCGGCGCGTACTCTCCCAGAACTTCCTCGTCGACCCGGTCGCGATCGCCCGGCTGGTGCACGCCGCCCGCCCCCGGCCCGACCGGCTCCTGCTGGAGGTGGGCGCCGGCCGGGGCCAGCTCACCCGGCCGCTCGCCGCCCGCTGCCGGCACCTGATGGCGTACGAGGTGGACCCCGCCGCCGGCGCCGAGCTGGCCAGGATCTGCGCCGGCCTGCCGAACGTCACCCACCGCCAGGCCGACTTCCTGACCGCGGCGCCTCCGCCTGAGGAGTTCGACGTGGTCGGCAACATCCCCTGGTCGCTCACCTCGGCCGTGGTGCGGTGGTGCCTGGCCGCGCCGGGGCTGCGCGCGGCGACCCTGCTCACCCAGCTCGAGTACGCCCGACGGCGCAGCGGCGACTACGGCCGGTGGACCCGGCTCACCGTCCTGACCTGGCCGGAGTTCGGCTGGCGGCTCGCCGGGCGGGTGCCCCGCACCGCGTTCCGCCCGGTGCCCGGGGTGGACGCCGGCATCCTGCGCGTCGAGCGGCGGCCGGAGCCGCTGCTGGCCGCGTCGGCGCTGCCCGCGTACCGGCGGATGGTGGAGATCGGCTTCGGCGGGGTCGGCGGCTCGCTCGCGGCCTCGCTGGGCCGGCACCACCCGCGGGCGCGGCTGTCGGCGGCGCTGCGGGCGACGCGGCTCGACCCGGCCACCCCGGTCGGGCACGTCTGGCCGGAGCAGTGGCTGGTGCTGTTCCGGCTGCTGCACGCCAGGTGAGCCGGGGTCGCCCGGCGCATGCCGGCCGTCGCTCGTATGCCGGGGCCCGGCGCATGTGGGCTGCTGGGCGCGTGCGGGCCGGCGCCGCCGGCCGGGGCGGCGGTCTTGCCGCGGTCAGGCCAGCGTGTTCAGGGCCTCGCTCAGCTCGGCGGGGGAGTCGAACTCCTCCCTCGGCAGGGACCGGAGCATCTGGAGCGTCTCCGTGCTGACCCCGTTCTCCTGGCCCCAGCGGACCAGGTCCTCCCGGGAGACCGGGTAGTCGAGGCCGGCCAGGTACTCCTGCAACTGCACGCCGGTGACGGTCATGCCGGCGGGCTACCCGCTCAGCCCGCCGGCACACCGCCCGTGCCTCCCGGGTCCCGGCCCCCAGCCCCGCTCAGGTCCGGCCCTCGCGCCCCGCCCGGGTACGGCCCCCGCGCCCCGGGTTTCGCTCCGTGCCCGGTCGGTCCGGTCCCGCGCGGCCCACGCCGCGGGACCGGCGGGGTGGCCGCCCCGCTCGACGGCCGGCGGTTTGCCCGGCGACACGCCGGGTAGCCGCCCGCCATGCTGGTTCAGCGGCTCGGCGCGCCGAGCGACTTCGACCCGTTGCTGGAGCGCGTCCGGGACGCCCGGATCGTGATGATCGGTGAGGCGACGCACGGCAGCTACGACTACTACCGGCTGCGCGAACAGCTCACCCGCCGGCTGATCGCCGAGTGCGGCTTCTCCTTCGTCGCCGTGGAGGGGGACTGGCCCGACTGCGACCGGGTGCACCGATCCGTGACGGGCGCCCCGGGCGGGGCCACCGAGCCGCGCATGGCGCTGGAACGCTTCGAGCGGTGGCCGACCTGGATGTGGGCGAACGCCGAGGTCTCCCGGTTCTGCAGTTGGCTGCGGGCGTGGAACGTCGAGCGGCCCGAGGACGCCCGGGCCGGCTTCCACGGCCTGGACGTCTACAGCCTGTGGGAGTCGATGCAGGCGATCTTCGACTACCTCGGCGAGGAGGACCCGGCGTCGCTGGAGGCGGCGCAGGACGCGTACCGCTGCTTCGAGCCGTACGGCAAGCGGGTCGAGGAGTACGGCGCGGCCAGCCGGTTCGTCTCGGCGCGCTGCGAGGAGGAGGTCGTCCGGCTGCTGGCGCGTACCCGCGAACAGGCCGCCGCGGACGGCCCGGACAGCTTCTCGGCCTGGCAGAACGCGGAGGTGGTGGCCGGCGCGGAGCGCTACTACCGGGCCATGGTCCGGGGCGGCCCGGAGTCGTGGAACGTCCGGGACACCCACATGGCGGACACGCTGGACCGGCTGCTGGACCGCTACGGGCCGGGCTCGCGGGGGATCGTCTGGGCCCACAACACACACATCGGGGACGCCCGGGCCACCGACATGGCCGCCGACGGGCTGATCAACATCGGCCAGTTGGCCCGTGAGCGGCACGGGACCGACGACGTGGTCCTCGTCGGCTTCGGCGGCTACCGGGGCACGGTGATCGCCGCGCCGCGCTGGGGCTCGCCGGCCGAGGCGATGGTGGTGCCGCCGGCCCGCCCGGGCTCGGTCGAGCACCGGCTGCACGAGCTGATGCCGGAGCGGGCGGTGCTCGTCTTCGGCGGCGCCGACCAGCCGGGCTGGGTCACCGACACCGCCGACCATCGGGCGATCGGGGTGGTCTACGACCCGTCGTTCGAGTCCTGGGGCAACTACGTGCCGACCCGGCTGGGGGAGCGGTACGACGCCTTCGTCTGGTGCGACGAGACCACCACCCTGCACCCGCTGCCCGCCCTGACCACGCCGGGCGAGATGGAGACCTACCCGGCCGGCGTCTGACCGGCCGGGTAGGCGTCGGGCGGGTCAGGCGCGGGGGGTCACCGGGGTCTTCTCGTCGAGGTGGGCGCGCAGGCCCTCGCCCTCGATGTCGACGTTCGGCAGGGCCCTGTCCAGCCAGCGCGGCAGCCACCAGGCTGCCCGGCCGAGCAGCGACATCACCGCCGGGACGATCGTCATCCGCACCACGAACGCGTCGATGGCGACGCCGACCGCGAGCGCGAAGCCCATCGACTTGATCACCGGGTCGTCGAGGAACACGAAGCCGCCGAACACCGAGATCATGATCAGGGCGGCGGCGGTGACCACCCGTGCCCCGTGCCCCATCCCGTTGATGGTCGCCTGCTGCGCGGTGTCGCCGTGCACGAAGTCCTCCCGCATCCGGGAGACCAGGAAGACCTCGTAGTCCATCGCCAGCCCGAACAGGATGCCGATCAGCAGGATCGGCAGGAAACTGACCAGCGGGCCGGGCGTGTCCAGGCCGACCAGGTCGGCGAGGTGGCCCTGCTGGAACACCGCCACGGTGATGCCGAACGTCGCGGCGACGGTGAGCAGGAAGCCCAGCGCGGCCTTGACCGGTACCAGCAGCGAGCGGAAGACCAGCATCAGCAGCAGCACCGAGAGCCCGACCACCAGCAGCAGGTAGACCGGCAGGGCGTCGGCGAGCTTCTCGGAGACGTCGATGCCGATGGCGGTCGCGCCGGTCAGCAGCACGTCCACGTCGCGGAACTCGCCGACCGCGGCCCGGACGTCGTTGACCAGGGTCTCCGTGGCCTCGCCGGTCGGCCCCGTCTTCGGCACCACGCCGAGCAGCGCGGTGCGGCCGTCCGGGCTGAGCTGCGGCGGGGCCACCGCGAGGACGTTCTCGGTGCGCTGGATCAGCGCGGTGACCTGCGGGACCGCGGCCGAGGTGGCCTGCGGGGTGTCCCCGGCGACCACCACCGCGAGGCGGCCGGTGAAGCCCGGCCCGAAGCCCTCGGTGATCAGGTCGTTGGACGCCCGGGCGGGCGAGCCGACCGGCGCGGTGCCCGCGTCGGGCAGCGCCAGCCGCATGTCCGGCGTGGGCAGCGCGAGCAGGCCCAGCCCGAGCAGCCCGACCAGGATGACGGGGATCCGGAACCGGGTGACGGCGCGCGCCCAGCGGAACCCGAGCCCGGACCGGTCCTCGGCCGCTGACGCCGCGGCGCCCTCGACCGGCCCGCCCCCGGCCGGCATGGACGAGCGCAGCCTGCGGGGGAGCACCCGGCGGCCGGCGAAGCCGAGCAGGGCGGGCTGGAGCGTGATCGCGACCAGCACCGCGACGGTGACCGTGGCGGCGGCGGCCAGACCCATCACGGTCAGGAACGGGATGTTGACCACGGCCAGGCCGGCCAGCGCGATGACCACGGTGGCCCCGGCGAAGAGCACGGCCGAGCCGGCGGTGCCCACCGCGCGGCCCACCGCCTCGTCCGGCGGCAACCCCTCGATCAGGTTCTGCCGGTAGCGGGAGGTGATGAACAGCGAGTAGTCGATGCCGACCGCGAGGCCGAGCATCAGGGCGAGGATCGGCGCGGTGCTGGTCAGGTCGACCACGCTGCTCAGCGCGAAGAGGCCGGCCATGCCGACGCCCACGCCGATCAGGGCGTTCAGCATGGTCATCCCGGCCGCCACCAGCGACCCGAACGTGACCACCAGGACGATCGCGGCGATCGCGACGCCGATCGCCTCGGTCGAGCCGACCTCCGGCACGGCGTTGAGCACCTCGCCGCCGGGCGCGACCTCCCAGCCCTGGGCCTCGGCCCGCGCGCCGACCTGCTCGTACGCGTCGCGCTGGGCGTCGGTCACCTCGTCGGCTCCGGTGGCGAACTGGACCTGGACCAGCGCGTACCGGCCGTCGGGGGAGACCGCCCCCACCTGGAACGGGTCGACGGCGCCGACCACCCCGGGGAGCGTCGCGGCCTCCTGGGCGAGTTCCTTCACCACGGCCTGCCCCTGCGGGCTGCCGAGCGCGCCGTCGGCCGGTGCCTTGACCGCGATGGTGCCGGTCGCGCCGCTGGCCGCCGGGAACTGCTCGGCGAGCAGGTCCAGGGCGCGCTGCGACTCCGTGCCGGGCATGGTGAAGTTGTCCGCCATCGGGCCGCGCAGGGTCGCGGCGGCGAGGCCGAGTCCGACGAGTACGACGAGCCAGATCGCCGCGACGAGTCGCCGCCGGCGCATCGAGCCCCGGCCGAGCCGGTAGAGCAGGGTCGCCATGAGTTCCTTGTCCTCGGTCGTGGTGGTTGGGAACGAGTCAGTCGACGGGCTCCAGCGCCCGTCGTACGAGTGCCAGCAGGGCGGCGCGCAGCTCCTCGTCGGGTACGTCGACGAACTCGCCGCACGTCTCGGAGATGCCGGCGAGCAGCACCAGCGCCGTGATCCGGGCGGAGGGGCGTTCCGGTCGCCCGGCGAACGCGTCGATCAACCGCTCGGAGATCCGCTGGACGTGCGCGAAGGCGGGCTGCTGGAGCAGCTCCGGGAACTCGCCCCGGAGCAGGGCGATCTCGCGCCGGAACCGGACCGCGAGGTCGACGAAGCCCTCGGCGGCGACCCGCTGGGCGTCCGCCCCCCGGTGCGCGGCGATCCGCTCGTCGAGCGCCTGGAGGACCTCGATGGGCCGGGCCATCAGCTCGGTGAGGATGGCCTCCTTGTTGGCGAAGTGGTAGAGCACCGCCGCCTTGGAGCAGCCCACCTCCCGGGCGATGTCCTGCAACGAGGTGCCCCGGTAGCCGGTCACCGCGAAGCGTCGCGCCGCCGCCGCCAGGATGTCGTCGTGTGTCTCCGGTACCACCCGCGCCATGCCGGTCCACCTCCCCGAACCAGCATGCCTGACCGATCGGTCAGAGACTGACCGATCGGTCAGACCGAAGGCGTGGCGTTCCCCACAGGCAGTCGAGGCGCCAAGGCGGTCGGGCCGTTGGGGCGGGTGCCGCGGGACGCCGCGCCGCCGCTGTTCGCCCGGCGGGTGGCCCGCGACGGCGGGGCGTCACTGGCCTGGCTCTACGACCACCACGTCGACCGGGACGCCAAGGCCGTCGCCTAGCCCGCCTCGCCGTGCGCCCGGTCGTACGCGACGCGTGCGTCGGCGATCGCGGTGCGGTGCCGCTCGGCCCAGCTCGTCAGCGCGACCAGCGAGTCGTAGAGCTCCAGCGCGATCGGGGTGGCGGTGTACTCCACCTTCGGCGGCACGGTCGGATAGACCGTCCGGCGCAGCAGGCCGTCGCGTTCCAGGTTGCGCAGGGTCAGGGTGAGCATCCGGCGGCTGATCCCCTCCACCGTGCGCTCCAGCTCGGTGAAGCGCACCGGCCCCTGGGAGGCGGCGACGAGGATGCCGATGCTCCACTTGCCGCCCACCCGGTCGAGCACCTCGCGGACGGTGCACGCCTTGGCCTGGCCGGGGGTGAAGGGCGCGTCGCCGGCCGCGCACGCCTGGGCCCTGTCCGCGGACACATCGGTGTTCCCCTGGGACATGAAAGTGCCTCCTTACACTCCGCCTCATGGTCACAGAAGATGGCTCTGGTAACAAACCGTGCACCTAGGAGGCGTCCGTGTCCACCCGTACCGTCGAGTCCCGCTGGCCGGCGCTGCTCGTGCTCTGCGCCGGCAGCCTGATGATCATCCTGGACGGCAGCATCGTCGCGGTGGCGCTGCCCGCCATCCAGCGGGACCTGGGCTTCACCGCGACCGGCCTGGCCTGGGTGGTCAACGCGTACCTCGTCGCCTTCGGCGGGCTGCTGCTCCTCGCCGGACGCCTCGGCGACCTGCTCGGCCGGCGGGCGGTCTTCCTGGCCGGCGTCGCGCTGTTCACCGTGGCCTCGCTGTTCTGCGCGGTGGCGACCGGCCCGGAGGCGCTGGTCGTGGCCCGCTTCCTCCAGGGCGTCGGCGGGGCGCTCACCATGGCGGTGAGCCTCGGCATGATCGTCGGGCTCTTCCCGAGCCGGCCGAGCGGGCGCGCGCTATCGCGGTGTTCAGCTTCACCGGAGCCGCCGGGGCGTCGATCGGCATGCTGGCCGGGGGCGTGCTCACCGACCTGGCCGGCTGGCCCGCCATCTTCGCGGTCAACCTGCCGATCGGGCTGCTGATCCTGCTGGCCGCCGTACGCCTGCTCGACGCCGACCGCGGCGTCGGCCTGCGCGCCGGCCTGGACCTGCTCGGCGCGGCACTGGTCACCGGGGGTCTGATGCTCGCCGTGCTGGCGATCGTCGGCACCGGCGAGCACGGCTGGGCCTCGGCCCGGACGCTCGGCGCCGCCGCGCTCGCGGTGGCCCTGCTCGCGGCGTTCGGGCGGCGGCAGCGGTCGACCGGGACCCCGCTGCTGCCGCCGCGGGTGCTGCGTACCCCCGACCTGGTCGCCGCCAACGTCGTGCAGTTCCTCATGGTCGCCGCGTTCTTCGGCTTCCAGTTCCTCCTCGCGCTGGAACTCCAGCTCGTCCTGGATCTCGACCCGACGGCCACCGGGCTGGCCTTCCTGCCCACGCCGGTGACGATCGCGGTGGTCTCGCTCGGCCTCGCGGGCCGGCTGATCGCCCGGTACGGCGCGCGGGCGCTGCTGGTCACCGGGCTCGCGCTGGCGGTGGCCGCGTTCCTGCTGCTCGCCCGGCTCCCGGTCGACGGCGGCTACCTGCCCGACGTGCTCCCGTCGATGCTCCTCTTCGGCGTCGCCGGCGGGATCACCCTGCCGGCGGTCACCACGCTGGCGATGGCCGGCGCCGACCCGGCCGACGCCGGGCTGGCCTCCGGTCTGGTCAACACCACCCAGCAGGTCGGCGGCGCGCTCGGGCTGGCCGTGCTCGCCACGCTGGCCGCCAGCCGCGCCGACGGCCTGCGGAACGTCGGCTGGGCCGAGGCCGAAGCGCTCGCCGCCGGCTACCGGACCGCGTTCACCGTGGCCGCCGCCCTCGTCGCGGCCGCCCTCCTGGTCGCCGTGGTCACTCTCCGCCCCGAGCCCGCCCCCGCCGCCGAGCCCGCCCCGGCCGCCGAGCCCACCCCGGCCCGCCGGTCGGCCGCCTGACCGGCTACGACGGCGTGCGCGACGAGAAGCAGGCCGGACCGGGGCGAAAGCACCAGGCCACGCCAAAGGAGCCAGCCCACGGCCTCTTCCTCGCGTCGACGATCTTGCACTTGCGGCCCTTGAGATGCGTGACCTGTCCACTCTCGTGAGGGCAGGAAGTGCAAGATCGCGCACCACGGGAGCGGCGGCGACCCGTTCGTCGGGGGAGGGCACGACGTTGTGTCCGGTTGACCGTCGGGCCCCGGGCCGGGAAGGTTGTCGGATGAGTCGTGCTGACGAGACCCGGGACGGGGTGTCGCTGACCAACCTCGACCAGCCGCTGTCCGACGGCGACGACGCGACCAAGCGGGACCTGGTCGACTATCTCGACGCCGTCCACGAGCGGATCCTGCCGCCGCTGCGCAACCGGCCGCTGTCGGTGATCCGGGTCCGGCCCGGACAGCCGGGGTTCATGCAGAAGAACCTGCCGAAGTACACCCCGGACTGGGTGCGCCGGACCTCCGTCTGGGCCGAGGCGTCCCACCGCGAGGTCTCGTACGCGCTCTGCGACGACCGGCGCACCCTGCTCTGGTTCGCCAACCAGCGCGCCGTGGAGTACCACCCCACCCTGGCCACGGCGGACGACCTGCACCGCCCCACCCACCTGGTGCTCGACCTCGACCCGCCCGAGGGGGACTCGTTCGGGCTGGCGGTGGCCGCCGCCCTGCTGGTCCGGCAGGCGCTCGCCGACGCCGGGCTCACCGGCGCGGTCAAGACCAGCGGTGCCAAGGGCGTGCACGTCTTCGTGCCGGTCGCGGCGGGCGCCGCCGTGGAGGACATGGCCGCCGCCACCCGGGCGGTCGCCGCCCGCGCCGAACGGCTGGACCCGGCGCTGGCCACCACCGCCTTCATCCGGGAGGACCGGGGCGGCAAGGTGTTCGTGGACTCGACGCGGGCCGGCGGGGCGACCGTGGTGGCCGCCTACAGCCCGCGGCTGCGGCCGGGCGTGCCGGTGTCCTTCCCGGTGGACTGGGCCGACCTGGGCGACGTCGCCCCGGCGGACTTCACGATCCGCACCGCCCCGGCGCTGGTCGCCGACCGCGACCCGTGGGCCGAGCGGATGCCCGCGCCGCAGCAGCTCCCGGCGGACCTGGTCGCGGAGGGGCACACCATCCCGATCGCGCGGGTGCAGGCCATGCACGAGGGCAAGCGCCGGGCCCGCGCCCGCCGCGCCGCCGGCTGACGTACGCGCCGCACCGCCGCTGACCGGCGGTCGGCCCGCCGGAGGTCCGTCGTCGGCCGGAGCCCGGCGGTCGGCCGGAGGTTCGCCGTCGGCCGGAGCCCGGCGGCCGGCCGGAGGTGTCGTCCGCGTGGCGCTACCGCTCGCCGGGTCGGACGAGCCCGCTCTCGTAGGCGATCACGACGAGCTGGGACCGGTCGCGGGCGTGCAGCTTGGCGAGCAGGCGACTGACGTAGGTGCGGGCGGTGTCCGGGCTGAGGTGCAGGGCGGCGCCGATCTCCGCATTGGACCGCCCGGCGCCGACCTGGGCGAGGACGTCGCGTTCCCGCTCGGTGAGCCCGACGAGCCGGGTGCCGTCGGGCACGGGGGAGCGGGCGGCGGCGGCGAGGACCCGGCGGGTGACGGCGGGCGACAGCAGCGCGTCCCCGCCCGCCACGGTGCGCACGGCGGCGCGCAGGGCGTCGGGCGCGGTGTCCTTGAGCAGGAACCCGGCCGCCCCGGCGCGGATGGCGTCGAAGAGGTACTCGTCGTCGTCGAAGGTGGTCAGCATGACCACCTGTACGTCGGCGAGGCCGGGGTCGGCCAGGATGCGCCGGGTGGCCTCGATGCCGTCGGTGCCCGGCATGCGGACGTCCATGAGGACGACGTCCGGCCGGTGGGCCCGGACGGCGGCCAGGCCGGTGGCGCCGTCGGCGGCCTCGGCGACGACGGCGATGTCCGGGTCGCGTTCGAGCAGCGCCCGGAGCCCGGCGCGGATGAGGTGCTGGTCGTCGACGAGGACGACGCGGAGGGGCGTCACGGCCGGGGCCCGGACAACGGCAGTCGGACGGACACCCGGAAGCCGCCCGTCCCGGCGGTGCCGGTGTGGACGGTCCCGCCGAGCAGGGCGACCCGCTCGGACATCCCGCGCAGCCCCTGGCTTCCGCCGCCCTGCTGGCTCAGGCCGTCCGGTGCCTGGCCCCCGCCGCACAGCCCTTGGCTGCCACCGCTCCGCACCGGGCCCCCGCCGCCCGGTGCCTGGCTCCCGCCGTCCTCCCCGGGCGGCGCGGCGGCGCCCCGGCCGTCGTCGACGACCTCCAGCGCCAGGTGGGAGCCGGTCGCCCGGACGGTGACGTCGACCCTCGTGGCTCGCGCGTGTCGCAGCGCGTTGGTCAACGCCTCCTGCACGACCCGGTAGGCGGTCGTGCCCACGACCGCCGGCAGCGCGCCGACGTCGCCGTCGACGCGCAGGTCGACGGCGAGGCCGCTGCGACGGACGCCCTCCGCCAGGGCGGCGAGCTGGTCGACCCCCGGCGGTGGCCGGCGGACGCCGGTGTCGCCGCGCAGGGTGCCCAGCGTCGCGCGCAGTTCGGCCATGGCGCTGCCGCCCGCCGACCGGATCGCCGCCAGCGCCGCGTCCACCCGCTCCGGTGCCCGGTCGGCGAGCGCCTCCTGCGCCACCGCCGACTGGAGTGTGACCACGGACATCGTGTGCCCGAGGGTGTCGTGCACCTCCCTGGCGATGCGCAGGCGCTCGGCCTCGACCTGCCGGGCGGCCTCCCGCCGCCGCTCCTCGGCGGCCGCGACCACCTGCCGGGCCAGCTCGGCCCGCAGCGAGCGCCGGTGACGGACGGCGTCCCCCAGCGCGACGACGGCCAGCATCAGCGCCGCCTCGGACCCGAGGCCGAAGCCCAGGACGATGCCGGCGTCGTCGCCCTCGGCCAGGCGCGACGCCACCGACGCCGCCAGCAACGCCCCGCCGACCACCGCCGCCCACAGCGCCCGGCCCCGCTCCGCCGCCGTGTACAGGACGGCGGCGGCCGGCGCGGCCAGGCCGATCGGCGGCAGGTCCAGCGTGTAGTACGCCGTGATGCCGAGCGCGGTCGCCAGCAGCGCCGGCACGGGCCAGGCCCGGGCGGCGAGCAGCAGAGCCCCGAAGCCGACCGCGAATCCGTACGCCGTCGGGGCACTCGGGGCGTCGCCGGTGGCCACGGCCGCCGCGACCAGGCAGAAGGTGGCCAGGCCGAGCAGGGCGTCGGTGCGGGTGGGGCGGGATACCGGCACGCCACGAGCGTAGGACCAACCCGGGCGCCGGCGCTGTCGCCCAGGCGCGTCCGCCGGCGGCTGTCGGCTACGTCCGGAAGCGACCTCGACCGCGCGGGCGGGCGACCGGGCGGCGTCGGCACACGTCCGGAAGCGACCCGGGTTCGCGCTTCTGGGCGGCAGACCGGCGACGGCGGCCGGCCTAGCGTCGACGACGACCAGGCGTACGGCGTCGGAACGGCGCGACGGATCGGCAGGAGGACTCATGACCCGCAACAGGCTGACCTGGGCGGTGCTCGTCGCTCTCGTGTGGACGGCGATGATGTCGTTCGGCGGCGTCGCCGCCGAGACCGTGATGCTCTACCCGAACATCTTCGCCGACCCGCCGGCGTCGCTGGACCGGGCCCGCGAGTTCCTGGTGGCGGGCGGCCCGAGTGACTACTTCCCGCCACTCGGCGCCACCGTCGTCCTCACGTCCCTCGCCGCGACGGTGCTCACCTGGCGTGACCGCCGGCTGCGCTGGTGGATCGTCGGCGCGGCAGCGGTGTTCGTCGCCTGCGAGTTCCTGTTCTCCGTGTTCTTCTTCTGGCCGCGCAACGAGATCATGTTCGTCGACCCGGTCGGCACGCACTCCCCGGAGTACCTGCGCCAGGTCGCCGCGGAGTTCGTCGCCGGGCACCGGGTGCGTCTGTTGGGCGGTGCGGTGACCGCCGTGCTGGCGTTCACCGCGCTGCTGCGCTGGGCCCGGTCCACCGCGCCACGGACCTGACGGAGACGGACAGCGGGCGGACGCGGACGCGTCCGCCCCGTGCGTGTTCGGTGTGTCTTCGGGCAGGATTCGAACCGGCGCCCCGCCTCGGGGAGACGCGCTGCCCTGTGGCGACGATGGTCCGATGGGTAGTCTCTCGCTCATGGTCGCGCTGCCCCACGCCTCGCGTTCATGGCGACGCCGCGCCGCAGCCGCCTTCGCCGTCGCGTCATGCGTCGCGGTCGCCCTTCGATGAGCCGCCGTGCGGACGGTTGAGGCGGCCCGGGGCGTCGCCGCGTGGACGCGCCGCGCTTTGTGGACCCCGTTGACCTTGCCCGCTGTGCTGCGGCCGATCGGTTCAACGGGGACGGATGCAACTTGAGAGGGTTTAGTGATTAAGGCTGGTTCGAAGGTCCTGGCTCTGATTGTTGGTGCGCTCGTCATTCCGTTGAGCCTGATCGGATGCACGAAGAGCGAAGGATCCGGTGGGCGGACGGAGATTGTCGAAATCGAGAACACCGCGCAGGTCTTCGGCGGGAAGGGCGAGGCGGTGACCGTCAAGAGGCACTACATGATCCTGAACCCACCGGAAGATCTCCTGGAGTTGAAAGAACTGGTCGAGGGCTACAGCAAGGCTCACCCGATCGAAGGAGAGGTCGAGGCGACAGCAGGTCGGAACAGGGTGTTCGACGTGTCCTTCTACAGGGAGAGTGAGGATCTGCCGAGAGGCTGGCAGCCCGATGAAGGCTACCTGAACACAGATCGGCTGGAACATCACAAGAACGACCTGGTTGCATCCGTCTCCTGGTCGGATGCCGACCCGAAAAAGAATTACGATGTCTATGACAAGAGCAAAGAGGGCAAGATCGTGAAGCGGATGCGTTTCATCGAGGATCAGCCTGTCGAGTGACACGGGAATCTGCGGCAGGCGTGCGGCCGGTCACGCCGAAGCGGACCGGCCGGCGGGTCAGCGGCATCGCCAACGTCGCGCGAGGCGCAGAACGAGTGGCCCGGCGTCGGGATGGCGCGCGGCGGGGCGCCTCCGGTGCGAGTCGCCCCGACCCGCACCTTGTCCAGCGCCCCGCGCGTGCGTCTCGCACGGCGTTGCTGAGGATCCACGCCAAGTGTCTCGACGGCGGTGACGCAGCTTTCAGGCAGTGCATCGGGAGAGCCGCTCGGCTGATGGCTGGGCGGCGCGCCGAGACTTCGGCACCGATTCGGCACAGGTGCCCGCCGCTGGTCGCTGACGGCCGGGCACACTACTAAGGCCGCTGACCCGGTTGCCCTGGTCGGCGGCCTTTTCGTGGTGCTCATCGATGGTGCCCCCGGCAGGATTCGAACCTGCGCCCCCGCCTCCGGAGGGCGGTGCTCTATCCCCTGAGCTACGGGGGCTCAGCGACTTGAGAAGACTAGCAAACGCCTCCCCGGAACGCCGAATCGGTATCGGATGATCGAGCCCGTGTCGCCAAGCCCAGGCTGCGGGCGGGCCCGGGACCCCTGGTCGGCCCGGTCAGGCTGGTCGGCCCGGTCGAGCCGGCCGCGCCCGCTCAGGCGGCGACGGCGCGGCCGCAACTGGGCAGCGGGTGCAGCACGATGCGGCGGGGCAGCCGGCGGGGCCACTCGTTGCGGGGCCAGGAGCCGTCGACGATCAGGTGCACCGTCCGCTGCTCCTCGCCGCTGAGCCGCAGCACGAAGTCGCGGGGGAGCGGCGGGTCGACCGACGGCGTGGTGATCATGAAGCGCACCCGGCCGCGGGACGAGACGGCGGAGATGACGTCCGCCGCCGGCATGGTGCCGCGCAGGCGTACCCGGCCGATCCAGTAGACCTCGGCGAGGTGTTCCTGCGCGGCCCGGGTGATGGCCGGGTACTCGCTGCGCACCCAGCGCTCCACCGCGCCCACGCAGAGCCCGCAGGCCCGCTCCCGGGGCTCCCGCGGGCCCAACCCCCAGGCCCGCAGGTACGCCCCGACCGCGCCGGCGTCCATCGGCAGCTCGAAGCGGCGCTGGATGAGGGTGTGCAGGCTCTGCCGCGTCCACAGCTCCTCGTCCAGGCCCAGCGCGTCGGGGTAGACGCCCCGCAGGACGTCGATCAGTTCGAGTTCCTGTTCGCGGCTGAGCGTTCCCGGCTCGCCCTGCCGCTGTCCGCGACGGACGGCTGCCACCGCCCCGTCACCGCCGATGGTGTGGCGTCGGCACCAGCTGGTGACCGAACGCCGTGCGTCTCTCAGTGCAACCCCCACGTCCTGCGCAACGAGCCCGAATCGCAACTGGTCACGATATGTGTGGAGAAAACTCCCTTAGTGAGGCAATCGGTCAGATCGAACACTACTTCGCTTATACTGGCAAACCGGGCGCATGCCCCGGCGGGAACGGCGAGAGGTCCGGGTCGGCCGGGGTGAACCGGCGCGACGCGGACCTCTCGACGGATGAGCGGTGCGGCGGGGGCGGGTCAGCCGCCCAGGCGCTTCAGCGCGTTCTGCAGGTTGGTCAGGTCCTTGCGCTGGGTGTTCTTCATCGTCTGGGCCGTCCGGACCACGTCGGGCTCGTCGCTGGCGTCGAGCACGCCGTCGATCATGTGGATGCCGCCCAGGTGGTGCTTGATCATCATTTGCAGGAACAGGACGTCCAGTTCCCGGCCGTCGGCCGCGCGCAGCTTGGCCATCTCCTCGGGGGTGGCCATGCCCGGCATCAGCCCGTTCTTGACCAGGCCGGCGCCGTCGGACATCCAGGACATCGGCGGCTCGCTGCCCGCCGGGTCGAGCCCCCACGAGCGCAGCCACGCCTGCATGATGCCGAGCTCGCCCTGCTGGGCGGTGGCGATGTCGCCGCCGATGCTGCGGACCTCCGGGTCCGTGCCCCGGTCGAAGGCGATCAGGCCCATCTCCACCGCCTGCGCGTGGTGGGTCGTCATGTCCCGGGCGAAGCCCGCCTCCGCCGAGGTCTCGCCCGGCCGGGTCAGCCGGGGCGTCAGCAGGCCGCCGGCGTACCCGAGGAGTAGCCCGACCACGACGGCGAGAGCCAGCGCGGCGGTGCCCCAGCGGCGCGCGGACGGCCGCCGCTCCTCCGGAGCGGGGCTGGCCGGCTCGGCGGTATCGATCATGGTCGGGGTGCTCATCGCTCTCCTCAGCCCATCTGGTTGCCGTCGCGCGGCGTGGTGCCGGTGGCGGTGATGCCCTGGCTGCACAGCGCGGTCGGGCCCTCGACCGAGGCGTTGACCCGCAGCGCCTTGATGAAGTCGTCGATCCGGCTGTCGCCGGCGTTGTCGACCTTGAGCTGGTAACCCCAGGCCTGCAGGGAGATCGGCTTGTCCAGCCCCTCGAACGGGCTGAGCATCATCTTCTCCTTGCCCTGCACCTTCTCGGTCAGCTTCGCCACCTGGTCGGCGGGCAGGCCGGGACGGTAGGTGATCCAGATCGTGCCGTGCTCCAGGCTGTGCACCGCGTGCTCGTTGGCGACCGGGGCGTCGTAGACGTCACCCATGCAGTTCTGCCAGGCCGCGTTGTGCGGGCCGGCCACCGGCGGCAGGATCGAGTAGGTGATCGGGCCGGTCTGGTGGTTGCCGCCCGTGACGAGGTCCTTGTCCTTCTCGCGGAAGTTGACGATGCCCGCGATGTCGGCCGCCCGGTCCTCCCAGGGCTTGGAGCCCTGGAACGACGCCCAGGCGCCGTAGCCGATGATCGACACGGCGAGCACGCCCACGGCGACGAAGAGCGCGATGGGGCCCCAGGAGCGGCCCTGACTCACCTTCACCGGGGTGACCGGCTTGCGGCCCTTGCCCCCGGCGCCCGGGCGGGGACCCGTCGGCTTGCCGGACCCGGCCTTGTTGCCGGACCCGGTCTTGGCGCTGCCGGACCCGGCCTTGTCGGCGCCCGCGGCCGGCCGGCCCGCCGCCGGCTTCTTGCCGGTGCTGACCACGGTCGGACGGCGCTCGGGGCCGCCACCAGGTGTGCTGATGCTCATCGTGCCTCGTCAGGTCGGTCGGTCAGGGGATCCGGCGGGCCGGTTTCACACTCTGGGTCGCCGCCGCGGGTGCCGAGTCTACCCCCGATAACATGGATCGGTGACTCCCGCAGAACTCGCCGAGGTCGTCCTCTCCGCAGCCCACGCCGTCTTCACCGAGCGGGGCCTGGACCGCTCCGCCCTGCCGGACTCCACGGCGGTGGAGCGACCTCGCAACCCCGAGCACGGCGACTACGCCTCGACGCTGGCGCTCCAGCTCAGCAAGAAGGTGGGCGTCCCGCCGCGCGAGCTGGCCACCGGCCTCGCCGAGCAGCTCGGGCGGGCCCCGGGGGTCAAGTCGGTGGAGATCGCCGGCCCGGGCTTCCTCAACATCCGGCTCGACGCGGCCGCCGCCGGCCAGCTCGCCCGGACGATCGTCGAGGCCGGCGAGGAGTACGGCCGCAGCGAGCGGCTCGCCGGCCAGCGGATCAACCTGGAGTTCGTCTCGGCGAACCCGACCGGCCCGGTGCACATCGGCGGCGTCCGCTGGGCGGCCGTCGGCGACGCGCTCAGCCGGCTGCTGCGCGCCACCGGCGCCGACGTCGGCACGGAATACTATTTCAACGACGCCGGCTCCCAGATCGACCGGTTCGCCCGTTCCCTGCTCGCCGCCGCAAAGGGCGAGCCGGCCCCCGAGGACGGCTACGCCGGGGCGTACATCACCGAGATCGCCGACGCGGTCCGGGGCACCCGTCCGGACGTGCTGGAGCTGGACGACGCCGCCGCCCAGGAGGTCTTCCGGGTCGAGGGCGTCGCGCTGATGTTCGAGGAGATCAAGTCGTCGCTGCGCGGCTTCGGGGTGGAGTTCGACACCTACTTCAACGAGAAGGACCTGCACGACCGGGGCGAGCTGGACCTCGCCCTCGAGCGGCTGCGCGCGCAGGGCCGGGTGTTCGAGTCCGAGGGCGCGACCTGGCTGCGCACCACCGACTTCGGCGACGACAAGGACCGGGTGCTGCGCAAGTCCAACGGTGAGTGGACGTACTTCGCCGCCGACTGCGCCTACTACCTGGACAAGCGCGAGCGCGGCTTCGAGCGGGTCGTGATCATGCTGGGCGCCGACCACCACGGCTACATCGGCCGGATGAAGGCGATGGCCGCGTGCTTCGGCGACGACCCGGAGCGCAACCTGGAGATCCTGATCGGCCAGCTGGTCAACCTGGTCCGCGACGGCGCCCCGGTCCGGATGAGCAAGCGGGCCGGCACCGTGGTCACCCTGGAGGACCTGGTGGACGCGATCGGCGTGGACGCCTCCCGCTACGCGCTGGCCCGCTACTCCAGCGACTCCCCGATCGACATCGACGTCGAGCTGTGGACCCGGGCCACCCGCGACAACCCGGTCTACTACGTCCAGTACGTGGCGGCCCGGACGGCCAGCGTGGGCCGCAACGCGGCCGAGGTGGGGCTGACCCGGGGCGACGCCGAGGCCTTCCGCCCCGAGCTGCTCGGGCACGAGAAGGAGAACGAGCTGCTCAAGGCGCTCGCCGAGTTCCCCGCCGTGGTCGCCACGGCGGCCGAGCTGCGGGGGCCGCACCGGGTGGCGCGCTACCTGGAGGAGCTGGCCGGGGCCTACCACCGGTTCTACGACGAGTGCCGGATCCTGCCGCGCGGCGACGAGGAGGCCACCGACCTGCACCGCGCCCGGCTCTGGCTGAACGACGCCACCCGCACCGTGATCGCCAACGGGCTGCGCCTGCTGGGCGTCTCCGCCCCCGAGAGGATGTGACATGCGCGCACATGAGGCCGGTGCCCTGCACGGGGACATCGGCAGCCGGGGACCGGCGTGGCTGCGTACGCCGGCCGACGTCAACGCGCTGGTGCCGGCGCTCTGGCCGCGCAACGTGACGCGCGGCGGCGACGGGGTGCTCACCGTGGCCGGGATCGGCGTCGGCGACCTCGCGGCCGAGTTCGGCACGGCGGTGTACGTGCTCGACGAGGACGACCTGCGCTCGCGTTGCCGCGACTTCCGCACAGCCTTCGACGGCGTCGACGTCTACTACGCGGGTAAGGCGTTCCTCTGCCGCGCCGTGGTCCGGATGATCGCCGAGGAGGGCCTGCACCTCGACGTGTGCACCGGTGGTGAGCTGGCCACCGCGCTGTCGGCCGGGATGCCGCCCGAGCGGATCGGCTTCCACGGCAACAACAAGTCGGTCGGCGAGCTGACCCGGGCGCTGGACGCCGGGGTCGGGCGGATCATCCTCGACTCGTTCCACGAGATCGACCGGCTCACCGCGCTGGCCCGGGAGCGGGGCGTCCGGCCGAAGGTGATGATCCGCGTCACCGTCGGCGTCGAGGCGCACACCCACGAGTTCATCGCCACCGCGCACGAGGACCAGAAGTTCGGCTTCTCCCTCGCGGGCGGGGCGGCGGCCGAGGCGGCATTCCGCGTGCTCGACGAGGGCGTGCTGGAGCTGCGTGGCCTGCACTCGCACATCGGCTCGCAGATCTTCGACGCCAGCGGCTTCGAGGTCTCCGCCCGCCGGGTGCTCGGCCTCCAGGCGCAGATCCGCGACGCACGCGGGGTGGAACTGCCCGAGCTGGACCTCGGCGGCGGCTTCGGCATCGCGTACACGACGCAGGACGACCCGGCCGCGCCGCAGGACCTGGCGAAGCGGATGCGCCGGATCGTCGAGTCCGAGTGCGCCGCCGAGCGGCTGGCGGTGCCGCACCTGTCGATCGAGCCGGGCCGGGCGATCGTCGGGCCGGCCGTGTTCACCCTCTACGAGGTCGGCACGGTCAAGGACGTGGACGGGATCCGGACGTACGTGAGCGTGGACGGGGGGATGAGCGACAACATCCGCACCGCGCTCTACGACGCGTCCTACTCCGCCACGCTGGCCTCCCGGGCGTCGGCCGCCGAGCCGATGCTCGCCCGCGTGGTGGGAAAGCATTGTGAGTCCGGGGACATCGTGGTGAAGGATGAATTCCTGCCCGCCGACGTGCAGCCCGGAGATCTTGTCGCGGTGCCCGGCACCGGCGCCTACTGCCGGAGCATGGCCAGCAACTACAACCACGTGCCCCGGCCCCCCGTGGTCGCGGTGCGGGCCGGCCAGGCGCGTCTGATCGTCCGGCGGGAAACCGAAGAGGACCTGCTCGCATTGGATGTGGGATGACGTCACCTGTGCGCCTGGCGCTGCTCGGCTGCGGCACGGTCGGTAGCGAGGTGGTCCGGCTGCTGCACGAGCAGTCGGCCGACCTCGCCGCCCGGATCGGCGCCCCGCTGGAGATCGCCGGCATCGCCGTACGCCGTCTCGGCCGCGACCGGGGCGACCTCCCGGTCGACCCGGCGCTGTTCACCACCGACCCGCTCGGGCTGATCAAGCGCGACGACGTCGACGTGGTGGTCGAGGTGGTCGGCGGCATCGAACCGGCGCGGAGCTGGCTCGTCGAGGCGCTGCGGGCCGGCAAGAGCGTGGTCACCGCCAACAAGGCGCTGCTCGCGGAGGACGGCGCGGCCCTGCACGACGCGGCGGCCGAGGGCGGCGGCGACCTCTACTACGAGGCGTCCGTCGCCGGGGCGATCCCGCTGCTGCGCCCGCTGCGGGAGTCGCTGCACGGGGACCGGATCAACCGGGTCACCGGCATCGTCAACGGCACCACCAACTTCATCCTCTCCGCCATGGACGCCACCGGCGCCGGCTTCGCGGAGGCGCTGGAGGAGGCCACCGAGCTGGGGTACGCCGAGGCCGACCCGACCGCCGACGTGGAGGGCTTCGACGCCGCGGCCAAGGCGGCCATCCTCGCCTCGCTGGCGTTCCACACCCGGGTGGGCGCGGCCGACGTGCACCGGGAGGGCATCACCGAGGTCACCGCCGCCGACGTGGCCAGCGCCAAGGCGATGGGCTGCACCATCAAGCTGCTCTGCATCGCCGCCCGGGGCGTCGACGCCGCCGGCCGGGAGACGGTCAGCGTGCGGGTGCACCCGGCGATGATCCCGCTGACCCATCCGCTGGCCGGCGTCGGCGACGCGTTCAACGCGGTCTTCGTCGAGGCCGAGGCGGCCGGGCAGCTGATGTTCTACGGGCGGGGCGCCGGTGGGGCGCCGACCGCCAGCGCGGTCCTCGGCGACGTGGTGGCGGTCTCCCGCAACCGGCTCGCCGGGGTGCGCTCGGCCAGCGAGTCCGCGTACGCCGACCTGCCGGTGCGGCCGATGGGGGAGGCGCTCACCCGCTACCACATCAGCCTGGACGTGGCGGACCGGCCGGGCGTGCTGGAGGCGGTGGCCGGCGTCTTCGCCCGGCACGACGTCTCGATCGCCACCGTGCGGCAGGGCCCGGCGGGCGGCGACGCGGCCGGCCGGGGCGAGGACGCGGACCTGGTCATCGTCACCCATGTGGCCCCGGACGCGGCGCTCGCCGCCACCGTCGGCGAGCTGCGCGGGCTGGAGATCGTCCGGTCGGTGGCGAGCGTGCTGCGGGTCGAGGGCGGGGCGTGACGTGACGGCGTTCGCGTCTCGCCAGGTGGTTAACGACGGGTGCGCCGCGGGCGGGCCGGGCAGGCTGGTCCACGCTGACGGTGCCCCCGACCCAGCGGGGCGATAGAGCGAGGAGAGCGACATGTGGCGGGGTCTGATCGACGCGTACCGGGACCGGCTGCCGGTCACCGACGCCACGCCCGTCGTGACCCTGCACGAGGGGAACACCCCGCTGCTGCCCGCGCCGGTGCTCTCCGCCCGGCTCGGCTGCGACGTCCACCTGAAGGTGGAGGGGGCCAACCCCACCGGCTCGTTCAAGGACCGGGGCATGACGCTCGCGGTCTCCAAGGCGGTCGAGGCCGGCAACAAGGCGATCATCTGCGCCTCCACCGGCAACACCAGCGCGTCCGCGGCGGCGTACGCGGCCCGCGCCGGCCTCACCTGCGCGGTGCTCGTGCCGCAGGGCAAGATCGCGCTGGGCAAGCTGGCCCAGGCGCTGGTGCACGGCGCGAAGCTGCTCCAGGTGCAGGGCAACTTCGACGACTGCCTGTCGCTGGCGGCGAAGCTCGCCCAGGACTACCCGGTGGCCCTGGTCAACTCGGTGAACATCGACCGGCTGCACGGCCAGAAGACGGCCGCGTTCGAGATCGTCGAGGCGCTCGGCGACGCGCCCGACATCCACTGCCTGCCGGTGGGCAACGCCGGCAACATCTCCGCCTACTGGATGGGCTACTCGGAGGAGCTGCGGGACGGCAACGCCACCCGCGCCCCGAAGATGTACGGCTTCCAGGCGGCCGGCGCGGCGCCGATCGTCACCGGCCAGGTGGTCCGCGAGCCGTCCACGATCGCCACCGCCATCCGGATCGGCAACCCGGCGAGCTGGACCAGGGCGCTGGACGCCCGGGACTCCTCCGGCGGCCTGATCGCCGCCGTCAGCGACCGGGAGATCCTGGCCGCGTACCGGCTGCTGGCCCGCGAGGTCGGGGTCTTCGTCGAGCTGGGCAGCGCGGCCAGCGTGGCCGGCCTGCTCCAGCAGGCCGCCGCCGGCAGGACCCCGGCCGGCTCGACGGTCGTCTGCACGGTCACCGGGCACGGCCTGAAGGACCCGGAGTGGGCCATCTCCACCGCTCCCGCTCCGATCACCATCGCCAACGACCCGCTGGCCGCCGCCCGCTCGCTCGACCTGGCCTGAACCACGCCTGGTCCGCCCGTCCTGTGGGCGGGACCGGGAGCGGGGGCGGCCGGTGCGCGTCGCAGCGGGTGCGGGAGACTTCTCCCGCCCCGCAACCGTCCTCTCTCCAGGAGTGAGCCACGCCGATGTCGGTGCTCGCCAGATTCAGCCTCGCCAATCGAGGGCTGATCGCCCTCATCGCGGTGGTGACCACGGCGTTCGGAGCGTTCGCCGTGCCGTCGCTGAAGCAGCAACTCCTGCCGTCGCTGGAGTTCCCGGCCGCGTTCATCGTGGCGGCGTACCCGGGCGCCGGCCCGGAGGTCGTCGAGTCGCAGGTCACCGAGCCGATCGAGAACAGCCTCCAGGGCATCCCCGGCCTGGACAGGGTCACCTCGACCTCGCGCGAGGGTTCGACGACCGTCCAGGTGCAGTACGAGTTCGGCACCGACCTGGACGACGTGGTCAACAAGATGGAGACCGCGCTCAACCGGATCGACACGCAGCTGCCGGAGGGGGTCGACCCGCAGGTCATCGCCGGCAGCACGGACGACCTGCCCGCCGTGGTGCTCGCCGCGTCCGGCGGCGCCGACCAGCGCGCCCTCGCGGAGAAGCTGCGTGGCGCGGTCGTGCCGGAGCTGGAGGCGATCGAGGGGGTCCGGTCGGTCGACGTGACCGGCGCCCGGGACGACGTCGTGGTGGTCACCCCGAATCTGGCGAAGCTGGCCGCGACGAAGCTCCAGCCGGCCGCGATCGGCGCCGCGCTGAAGACCAACGGCGTGACGGTGCCGGCCGGCGCGGTGGCCGACGGCACCCGGGCGCTGCCGGTGCAGGTGGGGACCCCGCTCGCCACGCTGGACGACCTGCGCGGCATCGTCGTCGCGCCGTCGGCGGGGAAGGCCGCCCCGGTCCGCCTCGGCGACGTGGCCACCGTCGAACAGCAGCTCGCCCCGGCCACCGCGCTCACCCGGACCAACGGCAGGGACAGCCTCGGCATCGCCGTCACCGCGGCCCCCGACGGCAACGCGGTGGAGATCTCCCACGAGATCCGGGACCGGCTGGCCGAGCTGCGGGAGGCCTCCGGCGCCGAGCTGACCGTGGTCTTCGACCAGGCGCCGTTCGTCGAGAAGTCCATCGAGAGCCTGACCACCGAGGGCCTGCTGGGCCTGGTCATGGCCGTCATCGTCATCCTGGTCTTCCTGCTGTCGATCCGCTCCACCGTGGTCACCGCGGTCTCCATCCCGCTCTCGGTGGTGGTCGCCCTGATCGCGCTCTGGATCGGCGACTACTCGCTGAACCTGCTCACCCTCGGCGCGCTCACCATCGCGGTCGGCCGGGTGGTCGACGACTCGATCGTCGTGCTGGAGAACATCAAGCGGCACCTGGAGTACGGCGAGCCGAAGCGCGAGGCGATCCTCGCCGCCGTCCGCGAGGTGGCCGGCGCGGTGACCGCGTCCACCCTCACCACGGTGGCCGTCTTCGCGCCGATCGCGTTGGTGGGCGGCTTCGTCGGGCAGCTGTTCGCGCCGTTCGCGATCACCGTCACCGTGGCCCTGCTCGCCTCGCTGCTGGTCTCGCTGACCGTCATCCCGGTGCTCGCGTACTGGTTCCTCAAGCCCTCCGGCGGCACGGTGGACGACGCCGCGGTGCGCCGGGCGGCGGAGGAGAAGGAGCTGCGCAGCCCCTTGCAGCGGGCGTACCTGCCGGTGATCGGGTTCGCCACCCGCAGGCG
The DNA here is from genome assembly GCF_040639595.1 of Micromonospora sp. NPDC023814. NCBI lineage: Bacteria > Bacillati > Actinomycetota > Actinomycetes > Micromonosporales > Micromonosporaceae > Micromonospora > Micromonospora sp. NPDC023814. Next base: position 43,593 of record NZ_JBFAAF010000031.1, on the reverse strand, counting down.
GGCCACCCGCTGGATCACCCTGGGGCTCGGCGTGCTCGTGCTGTTCGGCACGTTCGGCCTGTCCCGTCAGCTGGAGACCAACTTCATCGACGACTCCGGCCAGGACACGCTGAGCATGACGCAGGAGCTGCCGGCGGGCACCGGGCTGGCCGGCACCGACGCGGCGGCCCGCCAGATCGAGGCGGTGCTGGAGCGGACCGACGGCATCGAGACGTACCAGGTGACGGCGGGCGGCGGGGACAACCCGTTCGCGGGCGGCGGCAACAACGTCGCCACCTGGTCGTTGGCCCTCGGCGGCGAGACCGACGCCACGGAGATGCGGGAGGTCCTGCGCCGGGAGATCGACGCGCTCGGCGCGGCCGTCGGCGAGGTCAGCTTCGGGGCCGGACAGGGCGGTGCCGCCGCCAACCAGTTGGAGGTGGTCGTCCAGGCCACCGACCCGGAGGCGCTGAACCGGGCAGCCGAGGAGGTCCGGGCGGCGATGGCCGGGGTGGCGGGCGTGGCGGACGTCTCCACCAGCCTCGCCACCCGGGTGCCGCGCGTCGACGTCACCGTCGACCGGGTCGCCGCCGGCCGGGCCGGGCTCACCGAGGCCGCCGTCGGCCAGCTGGTGGCGCAGGCGTTCCGGGGCGCGCCGCTGGGCCAGGTGACCCTGGACGGCGGGCCGCGGGACGTGGTGCTGCGGTTCGCGGGCAAGGTGCCGGTCTCCGTCGAGGAGCTGCGCGCGCTGCCGGTGGGGCCGGTGAGGCTGGACGACATCGCCGACGTCACCGTGGCCGAGGGGCCGCAGCAGGTGACCCGGATCGAGGGTGAGCGCAGCGTCTCGGTGACCGGTACGGCCACCGGCTCCAACCTCGGCGCCACCACCCAGGAGCTGCAGAAGAAGCTGGACGCCATCGATGTTCCGGGGGCGACCTTCGCCATCGGCGGCGTCAGCGCCGACCAGGAGGAGGCGTTCGCCGACCTGGGCCTGGCCGTGCTCGCGGCCATCGCGATCGTCTTCCTGATCATGGTGGCGACGTTCCGCAGCCTGACCCAGGCGCTGATCCTGCTGATTTCCATCCCGTTCGCGGCGACCGGCGCGATCGGCCTGCTGCTGGCCACCGGCACCCCGCTGGGCGTGCCGGCGCTGATCGGCGTGCTCATGCTGGTCGGCATCGTGGTGACCAACGCGATCGTGCTGCTCGACCTGATCAACCAGTACCGGGCGCAGGGCATGGGGGTCCGGGAGGCGGTGGTCGAGGGCGGCCGGCGCCGGCTGCGGCCGATCCTGATGACCGCGGTCGCCACCATCTTCGCGCTGCTGCCGATGGCGTTCGGCCTCACCGGGGAGGGCGGCTTCATCTCCAAGCCGCTGGCGATCGTGGTGATCGGCGGTCTGCTCAGCTCGACGCTGCTCACCCTGATCCTGGTGCCGACGCTCTACACGATGGCGGAGCACGCCAAGGAGAGCATCCGCTCCTGGCGGGCGAGCCGGTCCGGCGGCGCGACTCCGGCGGCCCCCGCCGCCGGCGTCCGGGACGCCGGGACGGAGCGGGCCGGCGGGCCGGTCCCGGTGCCCGCGGCGCCGTCGGCCGGCGCGGAGGGGGCCGCCCGGCCGGCGCCGTCGGCCGCGCTGGTGGACGGCACGGACCAGTTCGAGGTTCTGCGGCTGCCGAAGAGCCGCAGGTCGCCGCTGCCACCGGCCGAGTAGCGCCCGTACGCCCGTGGACGCCTCCCGGCCGGTCCCGCCCGCCGGGGGCGTCCGCGTTCGGTCAGGTACCCGCCGGACGCCGTGGCGCGCCGGCCACCGCCCGGTAGGGTCCGGACGTGCCGTCCACCTTCTCGGTCCTCGCCCGCAACCGGAACTTCCGCAACCTCGTCCTGGCCGAGCTGGTGGTCTTCGGCGCCGACTGGTTCGTCATGGTGCCGCTGCTGGTGCTCCTGCCGGACCTGACCGGCAGCGGCGTGTGGGGGGCCCTGGTGCTCGCCGTGGACACCGGCATCGTGGCGTTGCTGCTGCCCTACACGGGCACGGTCGCCGACCGGTTCGACCGGCGCAAGATCATGATCGCGGCCAACGTCGCGGCCCTGTTCGGCGTGCTCCTGCTGCTCGGGGTGCGCAGCGCCGGCACGGCCTGGCTGGCGATGGTCGGGATCGGCGTGGTGGCGGTGGCCAAGGCGTTCTACTCCCCGGCGGCGCAGGCCGCCCTGCCCAACGTCCTCGATCCCGACGAGCTGGCCGCGGGCAACGCCGTCGCCGGGTCAGCCTGGGGCACGATGACCATCGTCGGCGCCTCGCTCGGTGGCGTGCTCAGCGCCGCCGTCGGACCGTACGCCTGCTTCTGGGTGGGGGTGGTCGGCCTGGCGGCCGCGGCGGGCCTGGCCACGCTGATCCGCCGGCCGTTGCAGGCCCCGCGCGACGCCGGGCGACCGGCGCAGCAGACCTGGGCGGCGATCCGCGAGGCGCTGGGGTACATCGGGCACCGGCCGAGGGTGCTGGGGCTGGTCACCGTGAAGAGCGCGGTCGGCCTGGGCAACGGGGTGCTGACGGTCTTCCCGCTGCTCGCCGCGGTGTACGGCGTGGGGCCGGTCGGCACCGGGCTGCTCTTCGCGGTCCGCGGGGCGGGTGCGCTGGTCGGGCCGATCCTGATGCGTCGGGTGCTGAACAACCGGGCCTGGCTGCTGTCCGGGCTGGCGCTGTCCATGTCCCTCTACGGCCTGGCCTACCTCGGCATCTCGGTCGTCGACTGGTTCCCGCTGGTGCTGGCCCTGGTCTTCGTCGCCCACTTCGCCGGCGGCAGCAACTGGGTGATGTCGAACTTCGCCCTTCAGGGCGAGGTGCCCGACCGGTTGCGGGGCCGGGTCTTCGCCACCGACATGATGCTGGCGACCCTGGCCATCTCGGTCAGCCAGCTCGTGGTGGCGGCCGTAGTGGACACGGTGGACGAGCGGGTGGTGCTGGCCGGCTGCGGCCTGGTCACGCTGGTCTACGCGGTCGGTTGGCGGATCGCCACCCGCCGGCTCTCGCTCACCGACCCCGTCGCGGAGCCGGACCCGACCCCGGCCCGCTGACCCGCCCGCCGGTCAGCGCTGTCCTGCCCCGCCCGTGGGCGCGTCCGGCCGGGTCAGGCCGTCCCACTGTGTCGGCGCGTGACCGGGGACCGCCGTGGGCCACCCCGGCGCGGGCTGCCCGGCTGCGGTCGGCGCGGGCCCGGGGGTCGGCGCGGGCCCGGGGGTCGGCGCGGGCCCGGCGGGCGGCCATCCGCCCGCGGGGGCGGCCGCCGGGCCGGTCGCCCGCCGCCCGGTGAGCACCGCCGCGATCACCAGGCCCAGCCCGAGGGGGTACGCCAGGGCCATCACCGCGCTGTACGCCGTGTTCACCAGCTGGAACTCGCGCCACCCGAAGTCCTCGCCGTCGGAAGACCCGAAGCTGCCGTCGATCAGGCGGGGAGCCAGCAGGACCCAGGCGAGGGTGAGCACCGAGCTGACGAGCAGCACGCCGAGGCCGAACAGGGCCAGCAGCCGGGGCCGTCGGGGCAGCCGACGCCCCGCCGTCACGGTCAGCACGAGGCCGACCAGCAACACCAGCACCGTGGGCGCCTGCGTGGCCAGCGCCGTCGCCAGATGTCCGAGCACGCTGCCTCCCGTCGTCGTCGGTCGGGTCAGGCTAGCGGAACGGCGCCGGGCCGGATCACCCGCGCGGTGCCGGCGGCGGCCCCGTCCCACCCGGCGGGCGGACGGCCGCGACGTCGGTGCGGAGCCCTAGCATGAGCCGGTGCCGACGACATTCGCCTCCGGTCCGGTCCGGGTCCGGGTTCCCGCCACCAGCGCCAACCTGGGGCCGGGCTTCGACGCCCTGGGGCTCGCCCTGGCCCTCTACGACGACGTGGCCGCCGAGGTGACGGCGGGGGGCGTCACGGTGGCCGTGACGGGGCAGGGCGCCGGGGAGCTGCCGACCGACGACCGGCACCTCGTGGTGCGCGCCATGCGGGCGACCTTCGAGGCACTGGGCGGCCAGCCGGCGGGCCTGGCGGTGGAGTGTGTCAACCGCATCCCGCAGGCCCGGGGGCTGGGCTCCTCGTCGGCCGCGATCGTCGCCGGCGTGCTGCTCGCCCGGGCGCTGGTGACCGAAGGGGAGGCCCGGCTGGACGACGCCGCCGCGCTGCGGCTCGCCGCCGGGATCGAGGGCCATCCGGACAATGTGGCGCCCTGCCTGCTCGGCGGCTTCACGCTGGCCTGGACGGAGCCGTCCGGGGCCCGGGCGGTGTCGCTGCCGGTCGCCGCCGGCGTACGGCCGACGGTCTTCGTGCCTCAGGAGCGCGGCCTGACGGCGACGGCGCGGGCCGCGCTGCCGGCCACCGTGCCGCACGGGGACGCGGCGCTGAACGCCGGACGTGCCGCGCTGCTGGTGCACGCGATGACCGCCGAGCCGGCGCTGCTGCTGCCGGCCACCGTCGACCGGCTGCACCAGGACTACCGCGCGGAGGGGATGCCGGGCAGCGCCGCCCTGGTCAGGGCGTTGCGTGAGGTCGGTGTGGCGGCTGTGATCAGTGGGGCCGGGCCGACCGTCCTGGCCCTGGACGGGTTGCCGGAAGGCTATGATCCGGGAACAGACTGGCAGGTCTGGCGGTTGGACCCGGACGGGCACGGAGCACGGGTTGCCCGGGGTAGACTCGGACACGCGGAGCGGGACCCTGTTGCCGCAGGTCGGAAGAGTTGATTACGCTCTAGACTTAGCACAGCCGCGAAGCATGCGATCTTCCTGCGGGTCGGCGCACCCCGAAGCTTTCGGCGGTCAGCCCGTCACCCCTGCTTAGGCCCACGCCGCACCGCAGTCTTCACAGGTCGCCGCAGACGGCGAGACCTGCTCACCGACGTCGGTGAGCAGGGAAACCGACCGGCTGCTGTGTCACAGACTCCCGCGACGCGTCCATGCGAGGCGGGTGCACCGAGGCCGCCCGGCCACCTTGTTTCGACCCCGGGCAGTCCCGGCCTATCGAGGGAAGGAATCCATTGAGCGACACCACCGACGTGACGTCGGATGTTTCCAACGTCGCTGGCGATGCCACCACCGCCGCCGCCCCCGCCCGTCGTCGGCGCAGCGGCACCGGCCTGTCGGCGATGCTGCTGCCGGAGCTGCAGAGCCTGGCTGCGTCGCTCGGCATCTCGGGCACGGCTCGGATGCGCAAGGGCGAGCTGATCAGCGCGATCTCCGAGCGGCAGGGCGGTGCCACCGCCGGGACCCCTCGACCGCGGGCCGAGGTCGCGGCCGCTGCCGCTCCCGCCCGTGAAGAGGTCCACGCCGAGGTCCGCGAGACCACCGAGCGGCCCGAGGCCGAGCGGCGGGCCGCGGAGCCGGCCCCGGCGGAGCCGGCGCCGGTCGAGACCGAGGGCCGTCCCCGGACCCGGCGCAGCCGGGCCGCCGTCGCCGAGGCGCGGGCCGCCGAGGCCCGTCCCGCGGAGACCCGCACGGAGGAGGCCGAGGCCGGCGAGCGTGCCGACCGGAGCGAGGGCCGTGGCCGCGAGCGTGCCGAGCGCGTTGAGCGTGCGGAGCGCGGCGAGCGGGCCGACCGTGCCGAGCGCGGCGACCGTGCCGAGCGGGCCGACCGTGCGGAGCGCGGCGACCGTGCCGAGCGTGGCGACCGTGCGGAGCGTGGCGACCGTGCCGAGCGCGGCGAGCGGGCCGAGCGTGGCGACCGCAACGAGCGGGCCGAGCGGGCCGAACGGGGCGACCGCAACGAGCGGGGCGACCGGGGTCAGCGCGCCGAGCGCGACGCCGACGGTGACGACGACGGCGAGGGTGGCGGCCGGCGCGGCCGGCGCAGCCGGTTCCGGGACCGTCGCCGCGGCCGTGGCGAGCGGGCCGAGGGCGGCGGCGACGGCGGGCGTGAGCCGCAGGTCGGCGAGGACGACGTGCTCGTCCCGGTGGCCGGCATCATCGACGTGCTCGACAACTACGCCTTCGTGCGGACCACCGGCTACCTGGCCGGCCCGAACGACGTCTACGTCTCGATGTCCCAGATCAAGAAGTACGGTCTGCGGCGCGGTGACGCCATCACCGGTGCGGTGCGCGCCTCGCGCGACGGCGAGCAGCGGCGGGACAAGTACAACCCGCTGGTGCGGCTGGACACCATCAACGGGATGGAGCCGGACGAGGCGAAGCGCCGGCCGGAGTTCTACAAGCTCACCCCGCTCTACCCGCAGGAGCGGCTGCGGCTGGAGACCGAGCCGCACATCCTCACCACCCGGGTGATCGACCTGGTCATGCCGCTCGGCAAGGGCCAGCGTGCGCTGATCGTGTCGCCGCCGAAGGCGGGCAAGACGATGGTGCTGCAGGCCATCGCGAACGCGATCACGCACAACAACCCGGAGTGCCACCTGATGGTGGTGCTGGTGGACGAGCGCCCCGAAGAGGTCACCGACATGCAGCGGTCGGTGAAGGGCGAGGTCATCGCGGCGACGTTCGACCGTCCGCCGCAGGACCACACCACGGTGGCGGAGCTGGCGATCGAGCGGGCGAAGCGCCTGGTCGAGCTGGGCCACGACGTGGTCGTGCTGCTCGACTCGGTGACCCGGCTCGGTCGGTCGTACAACCTGGCGGCGCCGGCCAGCGGCCGGATCATGTCGGGTGGTATCGACTCCACCGCGCTCTACCCGCCGAAGCGCTTCCTGGGTGCGGCCCGCAACATCGAGAACGGCGGCTCGCTGACCATCCTCGCCACCGCGCTGGTGGAGACCGGGTCCATGGCGGACACGGTCATCTTCGAGGAGTTCAAGGGCACCGGCAACGCGGAGCTGAAGCTGGACCGGAAGATCGCCGACAAGCGCACCTTCCCGGCCATCGACATCCACCCGTCCGGCACGCGTAAGGAGGAGATCCTGCTCGCGCCGGAGGAACTGGCCATCATCCACAAGCTCCGCAAGGTGCTGCACTCGCTGGACTCGCAGGCGGCGCTGGACCTGCTGCTCGACAAGCTCAAGCAGACCCGCACCAACATCGAGTTCCTGATGCAGATCGCCAAGTCGACGCCGGGGGAGTGACCTCACCCGGGTGAGACCGACGAGAAGGGCACGGCCACCGCGGCCGTGCCCTTCTCGCGTTCCCGGGCACCCCCTGCCGTTCGCCCGCCCGCCGTCTGTCTGCCCACGACAGTCGCATTCGGTCACCACGCCCGTCGCGTGCTCTGTCTGGCGGTGTCGAGCCTGGGCCTGGCGGCAGCGCGCGCCGTCGAGCTGCCCTCGCAGACGGGGCGGGGAGCGGCTCAGGTTGGTCGCACGGACGGGGCAGCTCGACAGCGCGTTCCACCACCCCACCGACGCCGGCTGCGCGGTTGCTTCGGACCGGGCGACGAGGGGTGGAGTTTTCCTTCGGTTTGGTTGACAGGTATTGAAACTTCTATTCACAGTCCGGTTGACTGTGGCCCATGCGTACCCGCAGACGATCTGCCCGTCTTGCCGGCGTCCTGCTGTTGACGCCGCTGCTCACCATGGCCGGCACCGTGCCGGCGACCGCCGGTGCGCCAGATCCGGCCACCGACCCCTCCGCCACCGCGGCTGAGGACGCGCCCCGCGCATCCTCGTACCCCGCCGACTCCGTCACGCTCTCCGGCGGCATCGAGCCAGCCGGCGGCCTGGAGACCGCCAAGACCACCCGCCCGGTCGCCCCGGGCCTCCAACTCACCTCCTTCGACCGGTACGACGCCGACGGCTGGCTGCGCGCCGACGCGCTCACGGCCGACCTCACCGGCGGCGTCACCGTCGACTACGTGAACTCCGGCGCGGTCAGCCGGGCCGAGCCGCTGCGCCGCGCCGTGGACGCCTCCCGCGCGGTCGCCGCGGTCAACGGCGACTTCTTCGACATCAACAACTCGGGCGCCGCCCAAGGCGTCGGCATCCGCGACGGTGAACTGGTCCAGTCCGCGGTCGGCGGGCATCGCAACGCCGTCGCGATCACCACCGAGGGGCTCGGCCGGGTGATCGAGGTCAACTTCGACGGCACCGCGACGCTGCCCACCGGCCCGGTGACGCTGACCCAGTTCAACAACATGATCCAGGCGAACGGGATCGGCGTGTTCACCGCGCTCTGGGGGTCGTACACCCGGGAACGCGCGGTCCCCGGCGCCGCCCGCGTCACGGAGGTCACGGTGGTCGACGGCCGCGTCGCCACCGTCGGCACGACGGCCGGCAGCGGGCCGATCCCGGCCGGCACCACCGTGCTGCTCGGCCGCGACACCGGCGCGGACGTCCTCGCCGGGCTGCGTCCCGGCGACCCGGTGACGGTCGCCTGGCAGCCCAAGCCCGCCGACGGCAGCACCCTCCACGCGGCGGTCGGCGGCGGCAACGTGCTGGTCCGGGACGGCGTGGTGCAGAACATCGCCGACGCGTCGCTGGCCCCGCGCACGTCGGTCGGCTTTTCCGCCGACGGCCGGCGCATGATCCTGCTGACCGTGGACGGCCGCCAGGTCGACAGCCGTGGCGTCACCCAGACCGAGATGGGCCGGATGATGGCCGAGCTCGGCGCCCACCACGCGCTCAACCTCGACGGCGGCGGCTCGTCCACGCTGCTCGCCCGGGAGCCGGGCGCGGCGGCCGTGCAGGTGGAGAACAGCCCCTCCGACGGCACGGAGCGCGCGGTGCCCAACGGCCTGGCCCTCTACGCGCCCCAGGGCAGCGGCCGGCTCACCGGGTACTGGCTGGAGACCGCCAGCGACCCGACCAGCGCACCCGGCGTCGCGCCGGTGCGCGGCGGTCGCCCCGACCGGGTCTTCCCCGGCCTCACCCGCCGGCTCACCGCCGCCGGCCACGACGAGACGTACGGCCCGGCGGCCGGCGCGCCGAAGTGGCGGGCCAACCCGGCGGCGCACGGCACCGTCGACCGCGAGGGCACCTTCCGGGCCGGCCTGCCCGGCCGTACCACCGTCACCGCCTGGCGGGACGAGGCCAGCGGCACCCTCGACCTCACCGTCCTCGGCCCGCTGGCCCGGATCGACTCCACCGTGGACCGGGTCGGCCTGGACGGGGCGGAGGGCAGCGCGCTGTTCGGCGTGGTCGGTTACGACGCCGAGGGCAACACCGCCCCGATCGAGCCCGCCGACCTGAAGCTCGACTACGACCGGGACCTTCTCAAGATCACCCCGACCGCCGACGGCAACCTCGCCGTCACCGCGCTGCGGGACACCGGCTCGGCGCTGGTCACCGTGCGTGTGGGCGGCAGCAGCACCGTGCTGCCCGTCACCGTCGGGCTCACCGACGTCCCGGTGGCCACGTTCGACGACGCGGCGGCCTGGAAGTTCAGCCAGGCCCGGGCCAGCGGTGCCGTCGCCCCGGCGCCGGGGCGCACCGGCACCGGCCTGAAGATGACGTACGACTTCAGTCAGTCCACCGGCACCCGGGCCGCGTACGCCGACCCGCCGGCCTGGATCGACGTGGCCGGCCAGCCGCAGGCGTTCGGCATGTGGATCCACGGCAACGGCACCGGGGAATGGCCCAGCCTGCACCTGCACGACGCGCAGAACACCCAGCACGTCCTGCGCGGGCCACTGATCACCTGGAAGGGCTGGAAGTACGTCGAGTTCGCCGTGCCCGCCGGGGTGCAGTACCCGGTGCGGATCCGCCGGTTCTACGTGGCCGAGACCAACGCCGCCGCCCAGTACCGCAGTGAGGTGGTCATCGACGACCTGGTGGCGAAGGTGCCGCCGACGGTCGACGCCCCGGCCGAGGCGCCGCGCACCGACCGGGTGGTGCTCCGCGACGGCACGGTCGACGTCGCGCCCTGGCGCTTCGCGGTCATGTCCGACGCGCAGTTCGTCGCGGCGGACCCGGACAGCGACCTGGTCGCCCAGGCCCGCCGTACGCTCCGCGAGGTCAAGGCCGCGAAGCCGGACTTCCTCGTGATCAACGGCGACTTCGTGGACACCGCGTACCCGGCCGACTTCGCGCTGGCGAAGCGGGTGCTGGACGAGGAACTCGGCGGGGAACTGCCGTACTACTACGTGCCCGGCAACCACGAGATCATGGGCGCACCGATCGCCAACTTCCGGGCCGCGTTCGGCGACCCCCAGCGGGTCTTCGACCACAAGGGCACCCGGTTCGTCACGCTGAACTCGTCGACCGGCTCGCTGCGCGGCGGCGGCTTCGACCAGGTGCGGATGCTGCGCGAGGCGCTCGACTCGGCGGCCGGCGACCCCGCCGTCGGCTCGGTGGCGGTGCTGCACCACCACCCGCCGCGCGACCCGAGCCCGGCCAAGGCCAGCCAGCTCGGCGACCGGAAGGAGGCCGCGCTGCTGGAGCAGTGGCTGGCCGACTTCCAGCACCGCACCGGCAAGGGGGCGGTCTTCGTCGGCGGGCACGTCGGCACGTTCCACGCCGACCGGGTCGACGGGGTGCCGTACCTGATCAACGGCAACTCGGGCAAGAACCCGTCCACCCCGGCCGACCAGGGCGGATTCACCGGGTGGACCGAGTTCGGGGTGGACCCGGTGAGCCCCGCCGAGGCCGACCGGGCCCGGCGGAACCCGCTCGTGGAGGGCCCGCGCTGGGTCGCCGCCGAGTTCCACGCGCACGTCGACGGGCTCGCGTTGGCCGCCCCGGCCAGCGTCGCCGTCGACGCCCCGGCGACGGTCACCGCCACGGTGACCCAGCCGGGCGGGCGTACGGTGCCGGTGGCGGCGCCGGTGAGCGCGGACTGGTCCGCCTCGCCGAACCTGCACGTCGGCTCGGCCGCCGGGCTGAAGCCCTGGCACGTGGCCCGCTTCGACCCGGCCACCGGCACGCTCACCGCCCTGCGCCCCGGCGCGCAGGTCAAGCTGGCCGTGGACGTCAACGGCGTCCACGCCGAGGCGACCGTCACCCTGACCGCCGCCGCCTGAGGTGTAAGGAAGGGCACCTTCCTATCGCCTGGTGCATAGGAAGGTGCCCTTCCTAACGCCGATCTGAGGCCCGCACCGATCCCGGTGCGGGCCTCAGAAGTCGCCCTCGGCGACCTGGAAGACGGTGAGGCCAAGGGCGCGCCACATCCGTACGACCTGCTGGCGGTCGTCGAAGACGCCGACCACCCGGTAGCGGTCCCTGACCTCGTGCTCGTAGATCTCCTGCTTGACCACCGAGTCCTTGCGGTTGTCGCCGACGGCGCGCAGGTGCAGGTCGAGGTAGGGGACCCGGACGTGCCGGGCCAGCCACGCCTCGGTGGCGGGCCGGGCGGTGGCGTCGCGGCCCGAGCAGAAGACCACCCCGTACCCGGCCGCGTGCATCGCCCGGACCGCCGCGATCACCGCCGGGTTCGGCTCGTCCTCGTCGACCCGGGTCATGTCGTACGGGCTGCGCGAGACGTTCAGCGCGACCGTCCCGTCGATGTCGACCAGCACGATCTCCGGTGGCTCGGTCGACGGGGCGTGCACCGTGGCCGGCCGCCCCGTCCGGGCCTGCGGCACCGGCAGCGGCAGCGCGCGCCCCTCCAGGTAGCGCTCGTGCAGCCGGCGGATCCACGCCTCGCCGACCCGGTCGGCCTCCGGGCGGGCGGCGTCGCGGCGCAGGCACTCCGCCAGCGGCACGTCGGTGAAGTCGTGCACCTCGAACTCTGCGCCGTGCCGGGCGGCCAGGTCGGCCCAGTCCCGCAGGGTCCGCGATCGCAGGTTGGTGTCGTCGACGCAGACGTCCGCCCGGGCCCGCAGCAGCGCCTCGACCTGCGCCCGCTGCACGACGGTCACCTGCCACTCCGCCCACTGGGTGAACAGCCGCTCGCCGTGCAGCATCCGGCGCAGGTCGTCCCGGTTGACCCGGACCACGGACGGTTGCAGCGTCCGGGCGAACGTGGTCTTGCCGGAGGCGGGGAGTCCCCGGGTGGCGATCAGGCGGGCCATGGCTCCTCCGTGTCGTACGTCTCGGTGGCCGGCGGCGCGTCGCCGCCGTACCCCGGGCGGGGCACGACCGGCGGGCGGCCGTGCCGGGGTGAATGCCCGGCCAGGCGGCGGGAATGCGGGAGACGAGGCGCGCGTTGTCGATGCCGGACCAGCCGTGCGGCCCGATTGCCGGGCCGGCGTCGGCCCATGGCACACTGGTCAATCGGCCACCGGTTCCGGTTCACGCCCGAGCCCGTCGCGCACGAGGCGACGGACACCGACGGCGACCCGGCGACCATCCACGAAAGGACCGAGGCGACATGAAGCCCAACATCCACCCGGAGTACGTGACCACCGAGGTCACCTGCTCCTGCGGCAACACCTTCAGCACCCGCAGCACCGCCAAGGGCGGCTCGATCCACGTCGAGACCTGCAGCGCCTGCCACCCGTTCTACACGGGCAAGCAGCGCGTCCTGGACACCGCCGGACGGGTCGCGAAGTTCCAGCAGAAGTACGCCAAGGTTCAGGCCAAGAAGGCCAAGTAACTCCTCGTTCGGCGCCCGCGCCCGGTTTCGTGCCGGTCGCGGGCGTCGTCCGTATCCGCCTGGTTCCGCCTCCCGTCCCGCCGTCGTCGTCGTCGTCGAAGGAGCTTCCCCCGCATGAGCAGCGAGCGCCTGGCCGCCCTCCTCGACGAGTACGCCGAGCTGGAGAAGCGGCTGGCGGACCCGGCCATCCACGCCGACCAGGGCACCGCCCGCCGGGTCGGCCGTCGGTACGCCGAGCTGGTCCCGCTGCACAAGGCAGCCGGGGAGCTGGAGCAGGCCCGCGCCGACCTCGCCGCCGCCCGGGAGTTGGCCGCCGAGGACCCGTCCTTCGCCGCCGAGGCGGAATCGATCGCGGCGACCCTGCCGGCGCTCGAGGAGCGGCTGGCCGAGCTGCTGATCCCGCGCGACCCGCACGACGCCAAGGACGTGATCGTCGAGATCAAGGCCGGCGAGGGCGGCGAGGAGTCCGCGCTCTTCGCCGGCGACCTGCTGCGGATGTACACCCGGTACGCCGAGCGGCGCGGCTGGCTCACCGAGGTGATCGACGCCCAGGACTCGGACCTCGGCGGGGTGAAGGACGTCTCGCTGGCGATCAAGACCAAGGGCGTGCCCGAGGGCGGCAACGGAGTCTGGTCCCGGCTCAAGTGGGAGGGCGGCGTGCACCGGGTGCAGCGCGTCCCGGTCACCGAGTCGCAGGGCCGGATCCACACCAGCGCCGCCGGCGTGCTGGTGCTGCCCGAGGCCGAGGACGTCGACGTCACCATCGACCCGAACGACCTGCGGATCGACGTGTTCCGTTCGTCGGGTCCGGGCGGCCAGTCGGTGAACACCACCGACTCGGCGGTGCGGATCACCCACGTCCCGACCGGCATCGTGGTCTCCTGCCAGAACGAGAAGTCCCAGTTGCAGAACCGGGAGCAGGCGATGCGGATCCTGCGCGCCCGGCTGCTGGCGGCGGCCCAGGAGCAGGCCGACGCGGCCGCCTCGGACGCCCGTAAGGCGCAGGTGCGCACCGTGGACCGCTCGGAGCGGATCCGCACCTACAACTTCCCGCAGAACCGGATCACCGACCACCGGATCGGCTACACCGCGTACAACCTGGACCTGTCCCTCGCCGGGGACCTGGACGGCGTCCTCGACGCCCTGGCGGAGGCCGACCGCGCCGCCCGCCTGGCCGGCGACACGGAGCTGACCCGCCGCTGACCCGCCGGGCGGCCGAAGAGAAGGCGGGGTCAGGAGGCGCGGGGGCGGGTCTTCGCGCGGAGCATCTCGCGGTCGGCCGCCTCGAAGGCGGCGCTGAGGGCGTCGCGCAGGCCGGGGCCGGTGGCGCCCACCTCCGCGAAGCCGACGCTGACCCCGACCGGCGTGCCGGGCACCAGCGACTCCCAGTCCTCCGCCCGCACCGCGGCGTCGATCCGGCGGCCCACCTCGGCCGCCTCGGCCATCCCGGCGTGGGGGAGCACCACCACGAACTCGTCGCCCCCGTAGCGGGCCACGAAGTCGCCCCGGCGCATCACCCGGTTGATCACCCCGGCGACGCGCTGGAGCACCAGGTCGCCGGAGTGGTGCCCGTGCCGGGTGTTGACCGCCTTGAAGCCGTCCAGGTCGCAGACGCCGATCACCACCCGGTCGCCGCCGGCGACCACCGTGGCGATGTAGCGCTCCAGCCGGCGCCGGTTGGGCAGCCCGGTCAGCGGGTCGGTCAGCGCCTCGCCCTCGAAGCGGGCCGCCTCGCGGCGCATCTCCTCGTGGTCGATGCGGGCGGCGATGCCGTCGATGTAGACGTCCCGGAGCCGGTCGTTGCGCTGGGCGGCCAGCCGGAACGCCAGCCGGTCGGCCCGGTGGGCCGCCGCGTGGTCGCCGGAGCGGGCCAGGGCGATGCTGCGCAGCCGCGCCGGCTCGGCCGCGCCCAGCGTCTCGCTGGAGACCTGGACGGTGTCCAGCCGGGTGACCGCCTCGATCGGCCGGCCCTCGGCGACGGCGAGGCAGACCTGGCCGAGCTGGCGCATGTCCCGCGCCCGGGCGCTGTCCCCGCCGTGGCCGAGCAACCGCGCCGGGGCGGCGTCCGTGCCGACCTCCAGCCGGTCGCCCAGGGCCCCCCGCCGGGCGGCGGCGTAGCCGTACGCGGCCAGGCTGCTCGGGCGCAGCCTCTCGGCCCGGCCGCTGCGCAGGAACCGGTCCAGGTCGGCGGCGACGTCCCGCAGCACCCGCAGGCAGCCGTCGCTGTCGCCGTTGTGGTCCAGCGCCACCGCGTTGCGCAGCCGGATGCCGGGGGCGGCGAACGTCTCCTCCGGGATCCCGGCGGCCGTCCCGAGCTGCCGGGCCCGCTCGATGGCGCCGAGGGCGTAGCCGTGGAAGCTGAGGTAGGAGTAGGCCATCGCGAGGTCGTGCCAGCCCCACGCGGTGTCCCGGTCGGGATCCGGCACCGCGCCCAGCGCCCGGGCCGCCTTCACCAGGTGCGTGACGCAGCGGTCCAGCGCGCCCTGGTGGTGCGCGGCGAGCGCGGCCAGCGCGTTGAGGTGCCCGTGCAGGTAGGGCTCGGCGAGGTCGCGGACCGCGGTGGAGGCCTCCTCGACCGCCCGCGTGTACTCGGCCGTCCGGCCCAGGTTGATCACCGCCGAGAGGCGCTGCACCAGGGCGTCGGCCCGCGCGTACGGGTCGGTGGTGGTGCCGATGACGCGGTCGAGGATCGCGTACGCCTCGGCGGAACGGCTGGACTCCTGCAACGCCCGCGACCGCGTGAGGGCGTCAACCTGGTCGGTGACCCGGTCGAGCCAACCCACCCGCGACCTCCTGTCGGTGTGCGCCCGGACGCATCCGCTCGTGATGTCCGGCGCGACGCCTCATGATTATCTCGTGACGACCGCGCCGCAACAGCCGTCCGAAGGGACGAGACGACAACGCCCTTCCGTGGCGGTGTCCCGGGCGGCCCGGGCGCTGGCCGAGGCCGGCGTCGAGGCGGCCCGCGCCGAGGCGGAGCAGTTGGCCGCGTACGTGCTGGGGGTGCCCCGGGGGCGGCTCGCGCTGGCCGACGACCTCACCGCCGACCAGCTCGACCGGTTCGACGGGCTGGTCGCCCGGCGGGCCGACCGGGAGCCGTTGCAGCACCTCACGGGCGTCGCCGGCTTCCGGCACCTGGAGCTGGCCGTCGGGCCGGGTGTCTTCGTGCCGCGGCCCGAGACCGAGCTGCTGGCCGGCTGGGGGATCGCGCGGGCCGGGCGCCTGGCCGCCCCGGTGGTGGTGGACCTGTGCAGCGGCTCCGGTGCGATCGCCCTGGCGGTCGCCCAGGAAGTGCCGACCGCCCGGGTGGTGGCGGTGGAACGCTCGGCCGACGCGCTGCCCTGGCTGCGGCGGAACGCGGCGACCCGGGCGGCGGCGGGGGACCGGCCGATCGAGGTGGTGACGGCGGACGTCACCGCCCCGGACCTGCTGGCCGACCTCGTCGGCCGGGTCGACGTGCTGCTCTGCAACCCGCCGTACGTGCCCTCCGACGTGCCGGTGCCGCCGGAGGTGGGCCGGCACGATCCGGCCAGCGCGGTCTTCGGCGGGGCGGACGGCCTGGCGGTGATCCGCCCGGTGGTCGCCCGGGCGGCGGCCCTGCTGCGCCCCGGCGGGGCGCTCGGCGTCGAGCACGACGACACGCACGGCACGGCGGTGCCCGACCTGCTGGCGGCGGACGGCCGGTTCGAGGCGGTGGCCGACCACCCGGACCTGGTCGGCCGGCCCCGCTTCGCCACCGCGTCCCGTCGGGCGGACGGCCCGCACGCCGCCGCCCACACGGCGTGGCAGACTGACTCCTCGTGATGCTCTACGACTGCCGGTCGCCCGCCGACCGGGACCGCGGCATCGCTGCGGCCATCGAGGCGGTCAAGAACGGCGAACTCGTCGTCCTGCCGACGGACACGGTCTACGGGATCGGCGCGGACGCGTTCACCCCGTACGCGGTCAAGGCCCTGCTGGACGCCAAGGGCGGCCGGCACGTGCCGCCGCCGGTGCTGATCGGCTCCCGGCACACCCTCGACGGCCTGGTCTACTCGCTGCCCCAGGCCGCGCGGGACCTGGTGGAGGCGTTCTGGCCCGGCGCGCTGACCATCGTCGTCGAGCACTCACCGAGCCTGCGCTGGGACCTCGGCGACACGTCCGGGACGGTGGCGGTGCGGATGCCGCTGCACCCGGTGGCGCTGGAGGTGCTGCGCGAGACCGGCCCGATGGCGGTCGCGTCGGCCAACAAGACCGGCCAGCCGGCCGCGCTCACCGCCGAGCAGGCCCGCGACCAGCTCGCCTACTCGGTGCGGGCGTACCTGGAGGCCGGGCCCTGCCCGGACCCGGTGCCGAGCACCATCGTCGACCTCACCGGCGAGGTGCCGCAGGTCCTCCGCCAGGGCGCCGTCCCGCTGGAGAAGCTGCGCGACGTGGTGCCGGACATCCTCGTCGGCCAGGGGGTCTGAGTGCCGCCGTTCACCGTGTTGCACGTCTGCATGGGCAACATCTGCCGGTCCCCGATGGCCGAGCGGCTGCTGGCCCTCGCCGTCCGGGAGCGGCTGGCCCGGCGGGAGGCCGACCCGGGCCGCGCCGACGAGCTGTTGCACAGCCACAGCGCGGGCACCGGCGGCTGGCACGCCGGTGAGGAGATGAACCCGCCGGCCGCCCGCCAGGTCACCACCCGGGGCGGCAGCACCGACGGCTTCGCCGCCCGCAAGCTCCGCTCGGACCACATCGACGCCGCCGACCTCGTGCTCACCGCCACCGCGGACCAGCAGGAGTACGTGGTGGCGCTGCGCCCCGACGCCGCGGCGCGCACCTTCGTGCTGGGCGAGTTCGGCCGGCTGCTCGCTGCGGTGGACGCGGCCGGGCTGCCCCCGGCCGAGGCCACCCCGGAGGGGGTGTACGCGCGCGGCGTGGCGCTGGTGGCGGCCGCCCACGCCGCCCGGGAGGGCACCACCGCCCTGCCCACCGACGATCTCGACGACCCGTGGGGGCGCGGCGACCAGTGCTTCAGCCGGGTGGCCGACGAGATCGAGGAGACCGTCCACCCCCTCGCCGCCGCGCTCCTGCCGTAGCCGCCCGCCTCGCCCCGGGCAGGCTCCCGCCGTGGCCGCCCACCCGCGCCGCCGGGCTCGTGCCGTAATCCGCCGGAGTTACCCTCGCGCGTGAGTTTCCTGCGGGTTTGGGGGAAAGGGGCGGTGGAGGGGGCCTTTCAGGTCATTCTGGGTGGGTCCTGACCGGCTCCTGCGGGGAGAGCTGATGACCCGGGCACACCTCGAAAGACTGTTCACTGTGCTGCTCGCCGGCGTGCTCGCCGGCGTGGCGCTCGCGGCGGCCGCCCTGCCGACCGCGCTGGTGTTCGGCATCGGGTTCTCGGCGCTCGCCGCGCCGTACTCGGAGCTGCCCAACACGCTGCGCACGCCGCCGACGGCCCAGCGGTCGAACCTCTACGCCAACGACGGCACCACCCTGATCACCTCCTTCTACCAGGAGGACCGGGTGGACGTGCCGCTGGCCGAGGTGGCGCCGGTGATGCGGCAGGCGATCGTCGCCGCCGAGGACGTCCGGTTCCACGAGCACAGCGGGGTCGACCTGCGCGGCGCGGTGCGGGCCTTCACGGTCAACCAGGGCAGCGGGGAGACCCGGCAGGGCGCGTCCACGCTGACCATGCAGTACGTCCGTAACGTGCTCAGCAACGACCCCCGGCTCAGCGAGCGGCAGCGCGCCGCCGCCACCGAACTCACCACCGCCCGCAAGATCCAGGAGATGCGGTACGCGCTGGCCCTGGAGCGGGAGCTGACCAAGGACGAGATCCTCGCCCGCTACCTCAACATCGCCTACTTCGGGGCCGGGGCGTACGGGGTGGCCGCCGCGAGCAAGCGCTACTTCTCCAAGGCGCCGGCGGATCTCACCCTGGCCGAGGCCGCGCTGCTGGCCGGGCTGGTCCGCTCCCCGCACACCGACGACCCGATCAACGGCGACGCGGACGCGGCGCTCGCCCGCCGGGCGTACGTGCTGGACCGGATGGTCGAGTCGGGTCAGGTCCCGGCCGCGGCGGCGGACCAGGCCCGGGCCGAGCAGCTGCACCTGCGCCCCAGCCAGACCCCGAACGACTGCACGGCCGTGCCGGAGGAGCACGCCGACTGGGGCTTCTTCTGCGACTGGTTCACCCGTTGGTGGAACGCCCAGCCGGCGTTCGGCGGGACGGTCGACGAGCGGCAGCTCACGCTGCGCCGGGGCGGCTTCTCCATCGTCTCCTCGCTCGACCCGGCCGTGCAGCGCGCCGCCACCGAGCAGGTCCGCCGGATCTACTCCCTGGACGACCGCCGGGCGGTGCCGACGGCGGTGGTCCAGCCCGGCACGGGCCGGGTGCTCGCCATGGCGGTGAACCGGAACTACAGCGTGGCCGGCAACCCGGCCGGGCAGAAGAACCACCCGAACACGGTCAACCAGTTGGTCGCCGGGGGCGGGGCGATCGACGGCTACCAGGCCGGCTCGACGTTCAAGATCTTCACCATGCTGGCCGCGCTGGAGTCCGGGCTGCCGCTGGACACGGAGTTCGACGCGCCGGAGCGGATCGTGACCGACTTCCGGGCGAGCGGGGCGGCGAGCTGCGACGGGTACTGGTGCCCCCAGAACGCCAACAGCGACATGGACGGCGAACACACCATGTGGACGGCGTTCGGCAACTCGGTCAACACCTACTTCGCCTGGCTGGCGGAGCGGGTCGGCGCGGACCGGGTGGTGGAGATGGCCGAGCGGCTCGGGATCGTGTTCCGGGCCGAGGACGACGCGCGGCTGGCCCGCCACGGGGCGCGCGAGTGGGGGCCGTTCACCCTCGGCGTCTCCGCCACCACCCCGCTCGACCTCGCCGGCGCGTACGCGGCGGTGGCGGCCGAGGGGACGTGGTGCGCGCCGCTGCCCGTCGTCTCGGTGACCGACGCGGCGGGCCGGCCGGTGGCCGCCGCGCGGCCGGACTGCCGGCAGGTGGTCGACACGGACGTGGCCCGGGCGGCGGCCGACGCCGCCCGCTGCCCGGTCGGCGACCAGTCGATGTACCGGGAGTGCGACCGCGGCACCGCCGAGGGGCTGCGCCGGCAGCTCGGCCGCCCGGTGGCCGGCAAGACCGGCAGCTCGGACGGGTACGCGACCGAGACCGTGGTCGCCTTCACCCCGCAACTGGTGGTCGCCTCGATCGCCACCAACCCCGACGACCCGCGCGACGCGGTCGGCCAGCGGGTGCAGGGGCAACTGGTCGAGGCGGTGGGCGAGACGCTCTCCTTCGCCCTGCGCGACCAGCCGGTCCGGGACTTCGTGCCGCCCAGCGAGGCGACCGCCTTCCGCTACACCGGCGCCCGCACAGGCAACTAACCCACCCCACCCCCCTCCCCGCCCGCCCCTTCCCCCACGCGATCTTGCACTTTCGGCCCTGACAAGTGCGGACAAGAGCCGCGAATCCCGGGCCACAACTGCAAGATCGCGTGATGGGGAGGGTCAGGGGGAGGGGGTCAGGGGGTTTGCTCGGCGCCCCGGGCGATGTTGCGGGCCATCCCGCCGAAGACCACCGCGTGGAAGGGCGCCACCGCCGCCCAGTACGCGTGCCCGGCCAGGCCGCGGGGCAGGAACACCGCCCGCTGGTGGTAGCGGCTGCGATCGCCGTCGAGCGGGGCCACCCGCATCTCCAGCCAGGCCCGGCCGGGCAGCCGCATCTCGGCGCGCAGCCGCAGCAGCTCGCCCGGGACGATCTCCTCCACCCGCCAGAAGTCCAGCGCCTCGCCGACCCGCAGGCGGTGCGGGTCGCGCCGGCCCCGGCGCAGCCCCACGCCGCCCACCAGCCGGTCCAGCCAGCCCCGCGCGGACCAGGCCAGCGGGAACGAATACCAGCCGTGCTCCCCGCCGACGCCCTCGACGACCCGCCACAGGGCCTCCGGCGGCGCGTGCACGACCCGCTCCCGTACGTCGGTGTAGGCGGTGCCGCCGGACCACTCCGGGTCGCTGGGCAGCGGCTCGGCGGGCGCGTCCGGGCCGCTCGCCGTCGACCAGCGGGTCTCCACCTCGCCGTCGCGCACCTTGGCCAGGGCCAGCGCGACCGCCTGGTCGAAGCCGGTCAGCCCCTCCGGCGGGTCCGGGACGTGGGTGGCGATGTCGTGCTCGCGGGCGACGGCCTCGTGGACCAGGCTCTCCACCAGCGGCCGGGCGATCGCGTTCGGCACCGGGGTGACCAGCCCGACCCAGTACGAGGAGAGCGACGGGGTCAGCGGTCGCACCGGCACGATGATCCGGCGGCGCAGCCCGGCCACCCGCGCGTAGCGCTGCATCATGTCCTGGAAGGTGAGGACGTCCGGCCCGCCGACGTCGAAGGCGCGGTTCACCTCCGGCGGCAGGCTCGCGCAGCCGACCAGGTAGCGCAGCACGTCCCGGACGGCGATCGGCTGGATCCGGTTGCGGACCCAACGCGGGGTGACCATGCCCGGCAGCCGTTCGGTCAGGTGGCGCAGCATCTCGAACGAGGCCGAGCCGGACCCGATGATCACTGCCGCCCGCAGCACCGCCGTCGGCACCCCGCTGCCCAGCAGGATGCGTCCCACCTCGGCCCGGGACCGCAGGTGCGCCGACGGAACCTCGCGGTGCGCCGCCGGCTCCGGCCCGCCGAGGTAGACGATCCGGCGTACGCCCGCGGCGCGGGCCGCGGCGGCGAAGTTGGCCGCCGCCTCCCGGTCGGCGGCCTCGAAGCCGGCCTGCCCGAGCGAGTGCACCAGGTAGTACGCGACGTCCACGCCCTCGAACGCGGCCGCCAGGGTCTCCGGCCTGCGCAGGTCGCCCTCGGCGATCTCGGCGCGCGCCGCCCAGGGCACGTCCCGCAGCCGGCCGGCCCTGCGGGCGAGGCAGCGCACCGTGTGCCCCTCGGCCAGCAACCGGGGCGCGAGCCGCCCGCCGATGTAACCCGTGGCTCCGGTGACCAGGCATCTCACGGCTTCCAGTGTGCGGCCCAATAGACTCTGGCGCTGTGGCTACTGAGACGGGCACCTTCTGGGGGCCGGACTTCGACCAGCTCCGCGCGACGGACCCGGAGATCGCCGGGGTGGTGCTGGGTGAGCTGGACCGGCTCCGGGGCGGTCTCCAGCTGATCGCCAGCGAGAACCTCACCTCGCCGGCGGTGCTGGCGGCGCTCGGCTCGACGCTGACCAACAAGTACGCCGAGGGCTACCCGGGCCGGCGCTACTACGGCGGCTGCGCCGAGGTCGACCGGGCCGAGGAGATCGGCATCGCCCGGGCGAAGGAGCTGTTCGGCGCCGAGCACGCCAACCTCCAGCCGCACTCCGGGGCGAGCGCCAACCTGGCCGCGTACGCCGCGCTGGTGCAGCCGGGCGACACGGTGCTCGCGATGGACCTGCCGCACGGTGGCCACCTCACCCACGGCAGCCGGGTGAACTTCTCCGGCAAGTGGTTCCACACCGTCGGCTACACCGTCCGCCGGGACACCGAGCTGATCGACTACGACGAGGTGCGCGACCTGGCCCTCGCCCACCGCCCCAAGATGATCATTTGCGGCGCGACGGCCTATCCCCGGCTGATCGACTTCGCGCGGTTCCGCGAGATCGCCGACGAGGTCGGGGCGTACCTGATGGTGGACGCGGCGCACTTCGTCGGGCTGGTCGCGGGGAAGGCCGTCCCGTCGCCGGTACCGCACGCCGACGTCGTCTGCTTCACCACGCACAAGGTGCTGCGCGGGCCGCGCGGCGGCATGATCCTCTGCCGGGAGCCGCTGGCCCAGCGCATCGACAAGGCGGTCTTCCCGTTCACCCAGGGCGGGCCGCTGATGCACGCCGTCGCCGCCAAGGCCGTCGCGCTGCGCGAGGCCGCCCAGCCCGAGTTCCAGGCGTACGCGGCGCAGGTGGTGAGCAACGCGCAGGCGCTCGCCGCCGGGCTGGCCGCCGAGGGCATGCGCCCGGTCTCCGGGGGCACCGACACCCACCTCGCCCTGATCGACCTGCGCGAGGCCGGGGTGACCGGCGCGGACGCCGAGGCCCGCTGCGACGCGGCCGGCATCACGCTGAACAAGAACGCCGTCCCGTACGACCCGCAGAAGCCGATGGTGGCCTCCGGCATCCGCGTCGGCACCCCGAGCGTGACCACCCAGGGGATGCGGGAGGGGGAGATGCACCGGATCGCCGGGCTGATCGCCCGCGCGGTGCGCACCGATCCCGCCGCCCCCGGGGGCGCCGACGAGCTGACCCGGATCGCGTCCGAGGTGACCGCGCTGGTCGCCGACTTCCCGGCGTACCCCCGTGGCTGAGCCCGGGGTGCGCGAGCCGGCGGCGACCGCGGCGGCCGACCGGCGCTGGCGGCTGCGGCACCTGCCGGTCCTGCTGGCCGCCAGCGGCCTGCTGATCGCGGTGGCCGCGCTGGCCGGGGCGCTGGCCGGCGGCGCGGACGCGGCGCTGGGCGCGGCGGCCGGGGTGGGTGTCACGGCGGCCAGCTACACCCTGACCACGGTGGTGCTGGCCTGGGCCGACTCGGTGAACCCGCAGCTCGTGCTCCCGTTCGGCCTCGGCCTGTACGCGGCCAAGATGACCCTGCTGGGCGTCGTGATGGTGGCCGTGGCGTCGACCGGCTGGCCCGGGCTGATCCCGCTCTGCCTGGGCATCGCCGCCGGCGTGGTGGTCTGGACCGGCGTGCACATCTGGTGGCTCACCACCGTGCACGCCCGCCGTCCCCGCTGAGCCCGCCGCAGGTGGCGGGCACGGTGGTGGCCGACAGCCCGGACGGCGCGGAAATGTGTCCGCCACCGGTCATTTGCACGCTGGCGGAAGGGGAGTAGCGTGCCCACAGACGACGCTGCCCGCCACCGGCCCACACAACGACGGTTGTGCGGGGGGCGAGGCACAGCCTCGTATTCCCGGCTGATATCGTTCGCCCCGTCATGGCTGGTGACCAACCCCCCCGACCCAGCGGCGGCCCGGACGACGTTCCGACCGGAGCCGGCCAGGGTTGGACCGCGCTCACATACCTGATCGCGGGCATGCTCGTGTGGGGCTTCATCGGCTGGCTGGTCGACCAGTGGCTCGACACCGGCGGCATCGCCACCGGGATCGGCGTCGTGCTCGGCATGGCCGGGGGGATCATCCTGGTCGTCCGTCGACTCGGCACGCCTACTTAGGAAGGGACGCGGTGTTCGGACAGGCGAACGTCCTGGCAGCGGGCCAGGCGGCATTCCCACCCAGCGTGGAGGACTTCTACCTGCCCAGCATCCTGCCCTGGGGTGCGCACGACTCCTACTGGTTCACCAAGATCACGGCGATGGTCTGGATCGCCGTCGGCGTCCTGATCATCTTCTTCCTGGCCAGCTACCGTAAGCCGCAGCTGGTGCCGACCAAGAAGCAGTGGCTCGCCGAGTCGATCTACGGCTTCGTGCGCAACAACATCGCGGTCGACATGATCGGGCACGCGGGGGTGCGGTTCGCGCCGTACTTCACCACGCTGTTCTGCTTCATCCTGCTGACCAACCTCTTCGCGATCGTGCCGCTGTTCCAGATCTCGCCGAACTCGCACATCGCCTTCCCGGCCTTCCTCGCCGTGATCAGCTACGTGCTCTTCATCTACGCCGGCATCAAGCACCACGGCGCCGGGAAGTTCATCAAGAACTCGCTCATCCCGCCGGCACCCTGGTACATCCTGCCGCTGCTGATCCCGATCGAGTTCTTCTCGACCTTCCTCGTCCGGCCGTTCTCGCTGGCCGTGCGTCTCTTCGCGAACATGTTCGCCGGCCACATGCTCCTGCTGGTCTTCACGCTCGGCGGCTTCGCGATGCTCAACGCCAACGCCTGGCTCGCGCCGGTCTCGGTGCTGTCCTGGGCGATGACCGTCGCGCTCACCTTCCTCGAGTTCCTGGTGATCGTCCTGCAGGCCTACGTCTTCACCGTGCTGACCGCCAGCTACGTGCAGGGCGCGCTCGCCGACGAGCACTGATCCACCTCGCACCAACAGTTGTCGTCCCGCGTGACCGTCACGCGTGATAACCAGGAGGAACCCACTAATGGACATCTACGCCGCGGTAGAGGGCAGCACCGCCGCCATCGGCTACGGTCTCGCGGCCATCGGCCCGGGCATCGGTGTCGGCCTGGTCTTCGCCGCCTACATCCAGTCGACCGCCCGCCAGCCGGAGTCGTCCCGGATGACCCTGCCGTACGTCTGGATCGGCTTCGCCGTCATCGAGGCGCTCGCGCTGCTGGGCATCGCCTTCGGCTTCATCTGGCAGGGCCCGATTCAGTAATTCCGCCCCCCTCGGACCGGGAGGTCTTCCATGTTCCTGCTCGCCGCTGAGGGTGGTGAGTCGACCCACAACCCGATCGTGCCGATCTGGCAGGAGATCGTGGTGGGCGGCATCGCCTTCGCCCTGCTCTGCGTCGTGCTGATGAAGTTCGTCTTCCCCCGCATGGAGCAGACGTTCCAGGCTCGGGTGGACGCGATCGAGGGCGGCATCAAGCGCGCCGAGGCCGCCCAGGCCGAGGCCAACCAGCTCCTCGAGCAGTACCGCGCGCAGCTCGCCGAGGCGCGCACCGACGCCGCCAAGATCCGGGACGACGCCCGGGCCGACGCCGAGGGCATCCGGCAGGACATCCTCGCCAAGGCACGGGAGGAGTCCGACCGGATCATCGCGGCCGGCAAGGAGCAGCTCGCCGCCGAGCGGGCCACCATCGTGCGCGAGCTGCGCACCGAGGTCGGCACGATCGCGGTGGACCTGGCCAGCAAGATCGTCGGTGAGTCGCTCGCCGACGAGGCGCGTCGCAAGGGCACCGTCGACCGGTTCCTGAGCGGTCTCGAGAGCGCGGGGGCCCGCTGATGCAGGCCGCCAGCCGGGAGTCGTACAAGGTCGCGGCCGAGCGCCTCGACGCGTACGTCCGCGGCGCGGAGCCGTCGGCGGTGGCCACCACCGCCGACGACATCCTCTCCGTCGCCGACCTGCTGCGGCGCGAGCCGCGGCTGCGCCGGGCGCTCTCCGACCCGGCCCGCTCGGGCGCGGACCGCACCGCCCTGCTCGGCGAGCTGCTGCGCGGCAAGATCGGCGCCGAGGCGCTCGACCTGGTCGCCTCGCTGGTCGCCGGCCGCTGGTCGGCGCCGTCGGAGCTGCTCGACGGCGCCGAGCGGCTGGGCGTGGAGGCGCTGCTGGCCAGCGCCGACTCGGCCGGCGACCTCGGCGAGGTCGAGGACGAGCTGTTCCGCTTCGGTCAGGTGGTCTCCGGTCAGTCGGCGCTCTCCAACGCGCTGGCGGACCCGATCGCCCCGGTCGGGCAGCGGGCCGCCCTGGCCCGCGAGCTGCTCGCCGGCAAGGCCCGCCCGGTCACCCTCCGCCTCGTCGAGGCGGCGCTGGGCGGCTTCGGGGGTCGCTCCTTCGCCGGGGCGCTCACCCGACTGGTCGAGCTCGCCGCCGACCGGCGGGACCGGCAGGTGGCGTACGTGACCGTCGCGGCCCCGTTGAGTGACGAGGACGAGCGCCGGCTGGGCGCGAGCCTCTCCGCGATATACGGTCGAGAGGTTTCCGTCAAGCAGACGGTGGACCCCGGAGTTCTCGGTGGCGTGAGCGTGCGGGTCGGCTCCGACCTGTACGACGGCACCGTCCTGCGCCGCCTCAACGAGAGCCGCAACGCGCTCGCGAAGCGCTGAGGTGGCACCGCCGCCCAGCGCCTGTGAATAGACGCCATTCGGACCGGT
The DNA here is from genome assembly GCF_040639595.1 of Micromonospora sp. NPDC023814. Classification (NCBI taxonomy): domain Bacteria; kingdom Bacillati; phylum Actinomycetota; class Actinomycetes; order Micromonosporales; family Micromonosporaceae; genus Micromonospora; species Micromonospora sp. NPDC023814. The sequence goes on along the minus strand of NZ_JBFAAF010000031.1, from coordinate 17,531 downwards.
CGGTACTAGGTATCCCGGGCCCCTGATACTTAAGGAAGCAGAGGATGGCCGAGCTGACCATCTCGACGGAGGAGATCCGCGGCGCCCTGGAGCGCTACGTCTCCTCCTACTCGTCCGAACTCTCCCGCGAGGAGGTCGGCACCGTCGCCGACACCGGCGACGGCATCGCCCACGTCGAGGGCCTCCCCTCGACCATGACCAACGAGCTCCTGGAGTTCGAGGACGGCACCCTGGGTGTGGCGCTGAACCTCGACGTCCGGGAGATCGGTGTCGTCGTTCTCGGTGACTCCGCCAAGCTCGAAGAGGGGCAGCGCGTCAAGCGCACCGGCCGGGTGCTCTCCGTGCCGGTCGGCGACGCCTTCCTCGGCCGCGTGGTCAACGCGCTCGGCCAGCCGATCGACGGCCTCGGCGACATCGCCAACGAGGGCTTCCGCGAGCTGGAGCTCCAGGCCCCGAACGTGATGGCCCGGCAGTCGGTCGACGAGCCGCTGCAGACCGGTCTCAAGGCCGTCGACGCCATGACCCCGATCGGCCGCGGTCAGCGTCAGCTGATCATCGGCGACCGGAAGACCGGCAAGACCACCGTCGCGCTGGACACCATCCTCAACCAGCGGGACAACTGGCGTTCCGGCGACCCGAAGAAGCAGGTCCGCTGCATCTACGTCGCCATCGGCCAGAAGGCCTCCACGGTCGCCTCGATCAAGGGCGTCCTGGAGGAGGCGGGCGCGATGGAGTACACCACCATCGTCGCCTCCCCGGCCTCCGACCCGGCCGGCTTCAAGTACCTCGCCCCGTACACCGGCTCGTCCATCGGGCAGCACTGGATGTACGGCGGCAAGCACGTCCTGATCGTCTTCGACGACCTGAGCAAGCAGGCCGAGGCGTACCGCGCCGTGTCGCTGCTGCTGCGCCGCCCGCCGGGCCGCGAGGCGTACCCGGGTGACGTCTTCTACCTGCACTCCCGGCTGCTGGAGCGCTGCGCGAAGCTCTCCGACGAGCTGGGCGGGGGCTCGATGACCGGCCTGCCGATCATCGAGACGAAGGCCAACGACATCTCGGCCTTCATCCCGACCAACGTCATCTCCATCACCGACGGCCAGATCTTCCTCGAGACCGACCTGTTCAACCAGGGCGTCCGGCCGGCCATCAACGTCGGCACCTCGGTCTCCCGGGTCGGTGGCGCCGCGCAGGTGAAGCCGATGCGTAAGGTCGCCGGTTCGCTGCGGCTCAACCTGGCCCAGTACCGCGAGCTGGAGGCGTTCGCCGCCTTCGCCTCCGACCTGGACAAGGCATCCCGCGCTCAGCTGGAGCGCGGTTCCCGCCTGGTCGAGCTGCTCAAGCAGTCGAACTACTCGCCGTACCCGGTGCAGGAGCAGGTCGTCTCGGTCTGGGCCGGCACCGAGGGCAAGCTGGACGACATCCCCGTGGGTGAGGTCCGCCGCTTCGAGTCGGAGTTCCTCCAGTACCTGCGCCACAAGCACGAGGGTGTGCTGGCCGGGATCGCCGACAACAAGTGGGACGACGAGATCGTCGGCTCGCTCGACCGCGCCATCACCGAGTTCAAGCAGCTCTTCCTCGGCAAGGCCGACGAGCGTCGGATCAACGAGGCCCCGGCCGCGCCGCTCGAGGGCGAGGAGAACCGCGAGACGGTGACCCGCTTCCGTGACGGCACGACCGACCGCCCGGTCGAGAACCAGTAAGGGCTGATTCATGGCGGCCCAGGTACGCGTTCTTCGTCAACGGATCCGCTCGGCGAAGGGGATGAAGAAGATCACCAAGGCGATGGAGCTCGTGGCGACGAGCCGGATCGCCAAGGCCCAGGCCCGGGTGGAGGCGTCCCTGCCGTACGCCCAGGCCATCACCGGTGTGCTCACGGCGCTGGCGTCCAACGCGCGGATCGACCACCCGCTGCTCACCCCGCGTCCGCGGGTGCGGCGGGCGGGCGTCCTGCTGGTCACCTCCGACCGTGGCCTGGCCGGCGGTTACAGCTCCAACGCGATCAAGACGGCGGAGTCGCTGATCGCCCGGCTCCGCGCCGACGGCAAGGAGCCGGTGCTCTACGTCATCGGGCGCAAGGGCGTCGGCTTCTTCCGCTTCCGTGACCGGCCGATCGAGGAGAACTGGACCGGGTTCTCGGAGCAGCCGACGTTCGCCGACGCCCGCGCCGTGGGCGAGACGCTGATCAAGGCGTTCACGGCCGGCGCGGACGACGTCGACGGCGGCGCCGGGGCGGACGGGGTGCTCGGGATCGACGAGTTGCACATCGTCTACACCGAGTTCCACTCCCTGATGACCCAGACCCCGGTCGCGAAGATCATCGGGCCGATGCAGGTGGAGGACCGTCCCCGGTCCGAGGGCCTGCTGCCGGTGTACGAGTTCGAGCCGGAGGCGGAGGCGCTGCTCGACGCGCTGTTGCCGAAGTACATCAACACGCGGATCTACGCGGCGTTGCTGGAGTCGGCGGCCAGCGAGTCGGCGGCCCGGCGGCGGGCGATGAAGAGCGCCACCGACAACGCCGAAGAGATGATCGAGAAGTACACGCGTGAGATGAACTCGGCCCGCCAGGCCGGGATCACCCAGGAGATCAGCGAGATCGTCGGCGGCGCGAACGCGCTGGCCGCGTCGGGAAGTGAAGTGTGATGACTGCCCCAGTAGAGACCAAGACGGCCACGGGTCGCGTGGTCCGGGTCATCGGCCCGGTCGTCGACGCCGAGTTCCCGCGCGACGCCATGCCGGCCCTGTTCAACGCCCTGCACGTGGACGTGACGCTCTCCGGCGGCGAGAAGACGCTGACCCTGGAGGTCGCCCAGCACCTGGGTGACAACATGGTCCGCGCCATCTCGATGCAGCCGACCGACGGCCTGGTCCGCGGCACCGAGGTGCGCGACACCGGCTCGCCGATCACCGTGCCGGTGGGCGACACGGTCAAGGGCCACGTGTTCAACGCGATCGGCGAGTGCCTCAACCTCACCGAGGGCGAGACGCTCCAGCCGGACGACCACTGGGGCATCCACCGCAAGGCCCCGGCCTTCGCGGACCTGGAGCCGAAGACCGAGATGCTGGAGACCGGCATCAAGGTCATCGACCTGCTCGCCCCGTACGTCAAGGGCGGCAAGATCGGTCTGTTCGGCGGCGCCGGCGTGGGCAAGACGGTGCTCATCCAGGAGATGATCACCCGTGTCGCCCGGAACTTCGGTGGAACCTCGGTCTTCGCCGGCGTGGGTGAGCGCACCCGTGAGGGCAACGACCTCATCGCCGAGATGACCGAGTCCGGCGTCATCGACAAGACCGCGCTGGTCTACGGCCAGATGGACGAGCCGCCGGGCACCCGGCTGCGGGTGGCGCTCTCCGCGCTCACCATGGCGGAGTACTTCCGGGACGTGAAGAAGCAGGAGGTGCTGCTCTTCATCGACAACATCTTCCGCTTCACCCAGGCGGGTTCGGAGGTCTCCACCCTGCTCGGCCGCATGCCGAGCGCCGTGGGTTACCAGCCGACCCTGGCCGACGAGATGGGCGAGCTCCAGGAGCGGATCACCTCCGTCCGGGGCCAGGCCATCACCTCGATGCAGGCGATCTACGTGCCGGCGGACGACTACACCGACCCCGCCCCGGCCACCACGTTCGCCCACCTCGACGCGACCACCAACCTGGAGCGGTCGATCTCCGACAAGGGCATCTACCCGGCCGTGGACCCGCTGGCGTCCTCGTCCCGGATCCTCGCCCCGGAGTTCGTCGGCGCCGAGCACTTCGCGGTGGCGACCGAGGTGAAGCGGATCCTGCAGAAGTACAAGGACCTGCAGGACATCATCGCCATCCTCGGTATCGAGGAGCTCTCCGAGGAAGACAAGATCACCGTGCAGCGCGCGCGGCGGATCGAGCGCTTCCTGTCGCAGAACACCTACGCCGCCGAGCAGTTCACCGGCGTGCCGGGCTCGACGGTCCCGATCAAGGAGACCATCGAGGCGTTCAAGAAGATCAGCGAGGGCGAGTACGACCACTTCCCCGAGCAGGCCTTCTTCATGTGCGGCGGTCTGGAGGACCTGGAGCGCAAGGCAGCGGAGCTGATGAAGGGCTGACCTGTCGGTCCTGAAAAAGGCCGCCCCGGCAATGCCGGGGCGGCCTTTCGTTCATCTTCGGGCCTTATGATCGCCGCTGCCCGGTTCCGCGCGGTCGGCGATCAAGCCGAACGCGAGGTACCGTCGATCCGCGCGCTCGCCGGAAGCGAGCGTCGATCTGTGCAACCAATCGGCTGCGTGCGCCCGTCTCCTGATCGTGGGCGTGACGAACGGAGATGATCGTGGGTAAGGCCGGCAAGCGCGGCGGCAAGTCCGTGTGGTCGGGGGTGCCGCGGTGGGCCCGGGCCTGCACCGTGTTCGGCGCCGTCCTCATGCTGCTCAGCGGCGTGGTCCTGGTCGGCGCCGAGGCGCTGATGGCCCGCTACGAGGGCGCGGTGGGCAAGGCCGACCTCTTCGGCGACCAGGCCGCCGGGGCGAAGGAGCGCAAGAGCGACATCAAGGGCCCGCTCAACATCCTGCTGGTCGGCATCGACCCGCGCAACCCGGAGATGCCGCCGCTGGCCGACTCGATCATGGTGCTGCACGTGCCCGCCGAGATGGACCGCGCCTACCTCTTCTCGATGCCGCGCGACCTCCTCGTGGAGATCCCCAAGTTCAGCCGGGCGGAGTTCAACGGCGGCACCGACAAGCTCAACGCGGCGATGTCGTACGGCAGCCGGGTGCCCGGCGGCAACCCGGACGCCGCCCGGGGCTTCGAGCTGCTGGCGACGACGGTGCAGAACGTCACCGGCATCAAGCGCTTCGACGCCGGCGCGATCATCAACTTCAACGGCTTCCAGAAGATCGTCGACGCGATGGGCGGCGTCGACATGTACATCGAGCGCGACGTGCGCTCCGAGCACCGCGAGCCGGACGGCAAGCACCGCAAGGGCAACCCGCACGGCGACGGCTACGTCGGCCCCCAGGCGGAATATAAGAAGGGCAACCAGCACCTCAGCGGCTGGCAGGCGCTCGACTACGTCCGGCAGCGCTACCCGAAGAACGGCGTCCCGGACGGCGACTACGGCCGGCAGCGCCACCAGCAGCAGTTCGTCAAGGCCATGGCCGGCCAGGCGCTGAGCGCCGACGTGGTGACGAACCCGATCAAGCTGGACCGGGTGCTGCGGGCGGCCGGGCAGTCGCTGATCTTCAGCGGCCGGGGCAACAGCGTGATCGACTTCGGCATCGCACTGAAGAACATCCGCCCGGAGACGATCCAGATGGTCAAGCTGCCCGGCGGCTCGGTCACCGAGAACGGGAAGTACCGGGGCGAGCGGTTCCAGCCGGCCGTGGAGGACTTCTTCACCGCCCTCAAGAAAGAGCAGCTGGACGCGTTCTTGTTGGAGCACCCCGACTTCCAGAACAAGGCCAAATAGCCGTGGCGCAGGTCTCGCCACCCGCGTTGGGGGCGCGTCCGCGGCAAGACTAGACTTTCGACAATCCGCCGCCGCAGCAAGGAGACAGCGTGGCACAGCAGCTTCACGTCGAGCTCGTAGCCGTCGAGGAGAAGGTCTGGTCCGGTGACGCCGAGATGGTCGTCGCCCGGACGACCGAGGGTGAGCTGGGTGTGCTGCCGGGGCACGCGCCCCTGCTCGGCCAGCTCGCCGAGCCCGGCCAGGTGCGCATCAAGCTCGCCGGTGGCGAGCAGGTCTCCTACGAGGTCGCCGGTGGCTTCCTCTCGGTGACCGCCGACGGCGTCACCGTCCTCGCCGAGAGCGCCACCCCGGTTTCCGCCGCACAGAGCCGCTGAGCCGCACCGCCGATGGGGATCGTCGAAGGGATCGGAATCGGCGTAGCCGTCATCCTCGGCGCGCTCCTGATCCTCTTCGCCCGGCGGGCCGTCGTCACGCGTAGCGGAGGCATCATCCGGCTCGGCGTCCGGACCTCCACGATGCTCGACGGCCGCGGCTGGTCCCCCGGCTTCGGCCGGTTCGTCGGCGACGAACTCCGCTGGTACCGGGTCTTCAGCTTCGCCATCCGTCCCACGCGGGTGCTCTCCCGCAAAGGGCTGGCCGTGGAGCGCCGGCGGCTGCCGGAGGGGCAGGAACGCCTCTCCATGCCCGCCGACTGGGTCATCCTCCGCTGTAGCAGCAACCACGCTCCGGTCGAGATCGCCATGGCGCGATCCACCGTCACCGGGTTCCTCTCCTGGCTCGAGGCCGCCCCTCCGGGGGCGGTCTCGCCGCGTCTGGCCTCCCAGGACTGGCCCGCCGCCTGACCACGCCTCGCCGTCGGGGTTTCCGCCGGGGCCCACTCGCTCCGGGCGGTCAGGCTTGATCCCTCCGCGAGCGGGCCCCGGCGGAAACCCTTTCCGTGTTGCGGTCCGTCGGACGGGCGGCGTTTCGAGCTTGCACCGTCACCGGTTCGGGGAGGCGACCAGTTCCACTTCGTAGCCCTGGTCGTCGGCGAGGTAGGCGGCGTACGTCCCGGGGCCGCCGGCGCGGGGGTGGCGGTCGGGGAAGAGCAGCGTCCAGCCGTGTGCCGGCGCCGCCGCGACCAGCCGGTCCACCGCGGCGGGCGGGCCGGCGTGGAAGGCCAGGTGGTTGAGGCCCGGGGCGAGCCGGTCGTGCCGCCGCCCGCGCAACGCCGGTGACTGCTCCACCACCAGGTACGTCGGGCCGAGCCGCCAGGAGCGGCCGGCCGGCCACTCCTGGAACGGCGTCCAGCCCAGCTCGCCGAGCAGCCAACCCCAGCCGCGGACGGCGGCGGCCAGGTCGGGCACCCAGACCTCGACGTGGTGCAGCGCGCCCACCGGGGCGTCCGGCGGGAGGGGATGCTGCGCGGTCAGCGCCTACCGCCCGGCACCCATAGCACATCTCCGCCCGGATTGGCGGTTCTTGCCAGGATGAACAGCAGGTCAGAGAGCCGGTTGAGATACTTTGCCGGGAGCGAGCTGGTCCGCTCAGGGTCGTGCGCGACCAGGGCCCACGCCGCCCGCTCGGCGCGTCGGGCGACCGTCCGCGCCACGTGCAGCAGCGCCGCACCCGCGGTGCCGCCGGGGAGGATGAAGGAGTCGAGCTTGCTCAGGCGTGCGTTGTACTCGTCGCACCAACCCTCGATGCGCTCGACGTACTCCTCGGTGACCCGCAGCGGCGGGTACTTCGGATCCGGCTCCACCGGGGTGGCCAGGTCGGCGCCCACGTCGAACATGTCGTTCTGGATCGACGCCAGGACGCCCCGCAGCTCGTCGTCGAGCTGCCCCAGCGCGAGCGCCACGCCGATCGCGGCGTTGCACTCGTCGACGTCCGCGTACGCGGTGATGCGCGGATCGGTCTTCGGCACTTGTTCGTTGTTGCTCAGCCTGGTCATGCCGGCGTCGCCGGCCTTGGTGTAGATGCGCGTGAGGTGGACGGCCATGACGCACAGCCTACGGATACCGGACCTGACGATCCCGGTGCGCCCGGGCGCACTCCGGCCGGGCGGGGTGGGCCCCGGGGACGCCGGTGACCCGGCGGTCAACGACGTCGACGTCATCCGGGTGCGCGGCGACGCCCGCCTGGCCGGCACGGTGCACGTCGTCGGCGCGAAGAACTCGGCGCTGAAGCTGATGGCCGCCGCGCTGCTCGCCCCGGGACGCAGCGTGATCACCAACGTCCCGCGGATCACCGACATCGCGATCATGGGTGAGGTGCTTCGCCGGCTCGGCTGCGGCATCCGCTTCGACGCCGACGACCCGGTCGACCCGATGGTCGCGCACGGCGGGGTGGCCCGGTCCCGGTCGGTCGTCATCGACGTGCCCGAACAGCCCGGCACCGAGGCCGACTACGACCTCGTCCGCCGGTTGCGCGCCTCCATCTGCGTGCTCGGCCCGCTGTTGGCCCGCCTGGGGTACGTGCGGGTGGCCCACCCCGGCGGGGACGCCATCGGCTCGCGGGGGCTGGACATGCACATCTCCGGGCTGACCCGGATGGGCGCGGAGATCTCGGGCGAGCACGGCTTCGTGATCGCCTCGGCGCCGCACGGGTTGCACGGCGCGGAGATCATGCTCGACTTCCCCAGCGTCGGGGCGACGGAGAACCTGGTCATGGCGGCGGTGCTGGCCCGCGGGGCCAGCGTCATCGACAACGCGGCCCGCGAGCCGGAGATCGTCGACATCTGCACCATGCTCAACCAGATGGGCGCGCGGATCTCCGGCGCCGGCACGTCGACGCTGCACATCGAGGGGGTGCCCGGGCTGCAGCCGGTGCGGCACGCCACGGTGGGGGACCGGATCGTGGCCGGCACCTGGGCCTTCGGCGCGGCGATGACCCGGGGGGACGTCACCGTGACCGGGGTGGAGCCGGGGTTCCTGGAGGTCGCGCTCGACAAGCTGGTCTCCGCCGGTGGCCTGGTGGAGACCAGGGGCGACGCGTTCCGAGTCCGGATGGACGACCGGCCGAAGGCGGTGGACGTGGTCACCCTGCCGTACCCGGGCTTCGCCACCGACCTGCTGCCGATGGCGATCGGCCTGGCGGCGGTCAGCGACGGCGCGTCCCTGATCACCGAGAACATCTTCGACGGCCGGTTCATGTTCGCCAACGAGATGATGCGGCTGGGCGCGGACATCAAGACCGACGGGCACCACGCGGTGGTACGCGGCCGCGAGCGGCTCTCCGGCGCCCCCGTACGCGCCACCGACATCCGGGCCGGCGCGGGGCTGATCATCGCCGGGCTCTGCGCCGAGGGGGTCACCGAGGTCTCCCACGTGCACCACGTGGACCGGGGCTACCCGGACTTCGCGGCGGACCTGCGGGCCCTCGGCGTCGAGGTGGAGCCGGGCACCGCGCCGGAGGAGCCGGACCTCACCATCTGAAGGCCCTCGCCGCTGCCGTCCGCCGCCCGGGCGACACGCCTTAGCATCCGTTCAGGCGTGCCGACTAGGGTGCTGGCAGACACTCATTCAGGCGAGGGAGAAGCAGATGGCGGGTCGACTCGCGGTCGTCGGGGCCGGGCTGATGGGCTCGGGCATCGCCCAGGTGGCGGCGCAGGCGGGCTGGCAGGTGACGCTGCGGGACCTGGACGACGCGGCCACCAAGCGGGGCGTGGACGGCATCCGGAAGTCGCTGGAGAGGTTCGCCGAGAAGGGGAAGATCGAGACGTCCGACGTCGAGGCAACCCTCGGCCGGATCACCCCGACCACCGACCTGGAGGCGGCGGCCGACGCGGACATCGTCGTCGAGGCGGTCTTCGAGAAGATCGAGATCAAGCATGAGGTGTTCCGGGCGCTGGACAAGATCTGCCGACCCGACGCGATCCTGGCCACCAACACCTCGGCCATCCCGGTGACCCAGATCGCCACGGCGACCGAGCGGCCGGAGGCGGTCGTCGGCACCCACTTCTTCTCACCGGTGCCGATGATGAAGCTCTGCGAGCTGGTGCGCGGCTACAAGACCAGCGACGAGACCCTGGCGACGGCGAAGGCGTTCGCCGAGGGGATCGGCAAGACCGTCGTGGTGGTCAACCGGGACATCGCCGGCTTCGTCACCACCCGGCTGATCAGCGCGCTCGCCATGGAGGCGGTCAAGCTGGTCGAGTCCGGCGTGGTCTCCGCCGAGGACCTGGACACCGCCTGCAAGCTCGGCTTCGGCCACGCCATGGGCCCGCTGGCGACGATCGACCTGACCGGCGTGGACGTGCTGCTCAACGCCACGAAGAACATCTACACCGACACCGCGGACGAGAAGTTCTTCCCGCCGGAGCTGCTCCAGCGCATGGCCACCGCCGGCGACCTCGGCCGCAAGTCCGGCAAGGGCTTCTACACGTACTGAGCCAACATCGACGGAGGCGCCGGCGCCGCCGGCGCCTCCGTCCTGCACTGGGCCGTCGCCGCCGGACCGCACCTGATACCGCCGATGCCCTCGCCGGGAGCCCGCTCACGCCGGCGGCGTCGGTATCGCCGTGACCGGTTCGGGTGCGGTCCGTCGCAGCCCCGAGGTGAGCGCGACGGTGGCGGTCAGCGCCGCCCCGGCCAGCAGCGCGACGGCCCAGTACGCCGGGACCAGGTCCGCGACCGCGCCGGCGAGCGCGGCGCACACCGCCTGCCCGGCCAGCATGCCGTTGTGGTGCAGGCCGAGCACCTGGCCACGGGCTTCGGGTGGCGAGTGGGCGATCAGCCGTTCCTGCAACGGCAGCCCGGCGGCGAAGCCGACCGAGGCGATCAGTGCGACGACCATGGCCAGTGGCAGCGGCGGCGACAGCAGGAAGACCAGATAGGGAACCGAGAGCAGCAACCGCAGTGTGGGAATCCACCGCTCCCGGCGGGCCGCGGTCAGGAACCGCCCCACCACCACGTCCCCGATCAGCATGCCGAGGGCGGCAGCGGCGAACAGGAAGCCGGCGCGATCACCGGCGTACGGGACGAAGAGCGCCTCGCACCCGACGATCAGACCGCCGGGTACCCACAGGTTCAGGAAGAGCGACCGGCGGCCCGGGTCTGCCCAGAGTTCCTTGTTCACCCGCAAGGTGCGTGCGATCGTCGTCCGCTCGGTGACCCGGACCGGGCGTTCGGACAGCCCGAACCAGCCCACCGCGGCGGCCACCGCCCGGAGCACCGCGGCGAGCAGGAACACCTGGTACGGGCTCAGCAGGACGAGCAGGGCGCCGGCCAGTCCGAACCCGGCGATCTGCATCACGCCGACGCTCGTGTTCATCGTGGCCCGGGCCAGTACGAAGGCGTTGGCCGGCAGGATGTCGGTGAGCAGCGCCCACCTGGCCCCACCGGTGATCGAGCCGACGTACGCGCTGGCGAAAATGATCGTGAACCGGGCCCACAGTGGCAGCCCGGGCGCGGCCTGCACCGCCGCTCCGACGGTGACCAGAACCGCGGCGAGGGTCAGCGCCCGGCGGGGCGGCAGGCTGTCCGCGGCCGACAGCAACGTCAGGCTGCCGAGGACGCCGGCCAGCGGTGCGCCGAACATGCTCAGGGCGGTGAGCAGCGCCGAGCCGGTCGACGCGTAGGTCAACGCGCCCAGCGCCAGCGCTGACGTGGTGTGCGCTGCGATCCCCGCGCAATTGGCGAGGAACAGGTTGCGGAACTCACGGGCCGCGAACAGGTCTGCGTACGTTCTCACGGGCACGATCGTGTGGGGCGCCGGGTGGATCTCGTAGAGTTACGTCTGGAGGCGAAACGTGGGAGTCTGGCAGGTGCCGTCGGACCTGCTCGCGCGCAGCCGCTTCACGGTCTCGCCGATGGTCGACACGGTCGCCGCGCTGCGCGCGCTGTACGACCCGCGTACTCCCTGGCAGCGTGCCTGGCGAGGGAGTCACATCGAGGCGTTCCGGCGGATGCTGGCCGTCCGGCCCGTGGTCCGGGCGCTGCTGCCCGCATCGTTCGACCCACGGTGGACCGCGGACTTTCTCACCATCGCGCCCGCCTCGCCGGAACCGACGTTCCCGGCGGAGCTGACGGCCGTCGCGCGGTTGTCCGACGAGCAGATCCGAGCCGACCTGCGGGCCACCCGCCCGGCGCCGCTCGCCGCCGAGTTGCTGGCGGACGGTCTCACCGGCCAGGTGGTGGAACTCCTCGACTGGGTCTGGACGCACACCGTCGAGCCGGAGTGGCCGGAGCGGGAACGCCGGCTACGGGCGGACATCGTCGCCCGCACCGCCGCCCTGAGCACGGGCGGCTGGGCGGGGGTGGTCGCCGATCTCAACCGCAACATGCGGTGGCTGGGCGACGGCCGTCTCCAGGTCAACGACTATCCGGAGCCGCCGCTGTCGCTGGACGAGGCCGAGCAGCTGGTCTTCGTGCCGGCACACTGCCGTCGCGGCTGGGTGGTGTGGGACATGCCCACCCGGTTCGGGATGGTCTATCCGGCGCGCGGGATCCTGGTGGATCCCGACTCACCGGCGCCCGACGGCCTCGCCCGGCTGATCGGCGCGAACCGGGCCAACATCCTGGCCCGGCTGGACGGGCCGCTGAGCACCTCGCAGCTGGTGGTCGTGACCGGGCTGTCCCTCGGGACGGTGAGTGACCACCTGCGGGTGCTGCTCGACGCGGGTGCCGTCAGCAAACGGCGGTCCGGGCGCGAGGTGCTTTACTGGCGTACGCCGCTCGGTGCCGCGCTCGTCCGCGGTGGGTGAGCGGGGTCGCCCGACCGGCGGTGCCGGAACCGCTCCGGCGGATCAGCCGTCGCGCTTGGTGGTCCAGCGGAAGGTGGTCAGGCAGAGCACCAGCCCGATGACGCACCAGGCGGCCAGCACCAGGGCCACGCGGGTCAGCTCGAAGGAGCCCGCCGGCTCACGGGCGCCGAACGCCTCCGGCAGGAAGACCGAGCGCAGGCCCTGGCACATCCACTTCAGCGGGAAGATCGCCGCCACCTGCTGCATCCAGCTCGGCAGCTCGGTGAAGACGAAGAACACGCCGGAGATGAACTGGAGCACCAGCGCGACCGGGGTGACCACGGCCGAGCCGCTGCGGGCGGTGCGGGCCAGCGACGAGATGGCGATGCCGCACAGCGTGCAGGCGGTGACGCCGAGCACCGACACCCAGCCGAAGGTGAGCCACTTCGCGGCGGTGCCGGGCAGCTCCAGGTCGAACAGCGCCACCGAGACGGCGAGCAGCAGCACGGTCTCCGCGATGCCGATGGCGACGACCACCAGGACCTTGCCGGCGAACCAGACCCACTTCGGCATCGGCGTGCCCCGGTAGCGCTTGAGCACCCCCCGGTCCCGCTCGATCGGGATCCAGATGCCGAGGTTCTGGAAGCTGACGGTCATCAGGCCGGTGGCGATCATGCCGGTGATGAAGTACTGGGTGTAGCTGACCCCGGGCGCGATCTGGTCGTCGAAGATCGCCGCGAAGATCACGATCATGATGACCGGGAAGCCCATCGTGAAGACGACGGACTCCCGGCTGCGCAGGAACTGGGTGATCTCCAGCCGGCCCTGCCGCAGGCCGAGGGCGACCGGACCGGGCCGTCGGGCCGGGGCCGTGGTGGCCGGTGGGGCGGGCTTCGTCGTGGTGGTCATCGGTGTCCGATCATCCGCAGGTAGACGTCCTCCAGGGTCGGCCGGGTCACCGTCAGGCCGGGGACCTCGCCGCCGAAGCGCGCGGCCAGCTCGGCCACCAGCGCCGTCGGCGTCGCGCTCTCCGCCGTCTCCAGCGCCCCCTCCGGCGTACGCCAGGAGACCGTCGCGAGGGCCGCCTGCCGGTTGCCCAGCCGGTCGGGTGCGGCGACCTCGACCAGCCGTCCGCCGGCGATCACGCCGACCCGGTCGGCCAACGTCTCGGCCTCGTCGAGGTAGTGGGTGGTCAGCACGATGGTGGTGCCGGCGGCGGCCAGGTCCCGGATCAGCTCCCAGAACTCCCGGCGCGCCTCCGGGTCGAAGCCGGTGGTCGGCTCGTCCAGGAAGAGCAGCTCGGGTCGGCCGACGATGCCGAGCGCCACGTCGAGCCGGCGCTTCTGCCCGCCGGAGAGGGTGTGCGTACGCGCCTTCGCCTTGCCGGCCAGCCCCACCCGCTCGATGACCTTGTCCGGGTCGTCCGCCCCGGCGTAGAAGCCGGCGAAGTGGCGCACCACCTCCGCGACGGTCAGCTCGTCGAACTCGCCCGTGCCCTGGAGCACGATGCCCACCCGGGAGCGCCAGTCGGCGGCCGGCGCGGCCGGGTCGCTGCCGAGCACCGAGACCTCGCCGGCGTCGCGCCGACGGTAGCCCTCCAGGATCTCCACGGTGGTGGTCTTGCCGGCGCCGTTGGGGCCGAGCAGGGCGAACACCTCGCCGCGGCGGACGTCCAGGTCCAGGCCCGCCACGGCGACGTTGTCGCCGTACGCCTTGCGCAGCCCCCGGACGGAGATCGCGAGCTCGTCATCCATGCCGTCAAGTGTGCGTCCTGGCCGTGGCCGTGACCCGGCCGGGGTGTGGCGGTCCGGCCCATGCCGGGAGCTTCGCACCCGGGCGTCCGCTCCATGGAGCTGTGTGGTTTTCCACAGCGCCGGTGACTGAACGGTAACTTAGACTCCCGCCATGGACGAGAAGGCTCTCCCGGGTCGGCTGCCCGAACGCGACCGCCCGTGGGTGATGCGCACGTACGCCGGGCACAGCTCGGCCGCCGCCACGAACGCGCTCTTCCGCCGCAACCTGGCGAAGGGGCAGACCGGCCTGTCGGTCGCCTTCGATCTGCCGACGCAGACCGGCTACGACCCCGACCACGAACTCGCCGCCGGTGAGGTCGGTCGGGTGGGCGTCCCGGTGGCGCACCTCGGCGACATGCGGGCCCTCTTCGAGGGCATCCCGCTGGCCGAGATGAACACGTCCATGACCATCAACGCGCCCGCGATGTGGCTGCTCGCCCTCTACGGCACGGTCGGCGCGGAGCAGGGGGCCGAGCTGGCCCGCTGCGCCGGCACCACGCAGAACGACATCATCAAGGAGTACCTCTCCCGGGGCACCTACATCTTCCCGCCGGCGGCCTCGCTGCGGCTCACGGCCGACGTCATCGCGTACACGCTGCGGGAGATGCCCCGGTGGAACCCGGTGAACATCTGCTCGTACCACCTCCAGGAGGCCGGCGCGACGCCGGTGCAGGAGGTCGGTTTCGCGCTCTCCACCGCCGTCGCGGTGCTCGACGCGGTCCGCGACTCGGGCCAGGTGCCCGCCGAGCGGATGGGCGACGTGGTGCAGCGGGTCTCCTTCTTCGTCAACGCCGGCGTGCGCTTCGTCGAGGAGATCGCCAAGATGCGAGCCTTCGGCGCGCTCTGGGACGAGATCACCCGCGAGCGCTACGGGGTGGCGAACCCGAAGCAGCGCCGGTTCCGCTACGGCGTGCAGGTCAACTCGCTGGGCCTGACCGAGGCGCAGCCGGAGAACAACATCCAGCGCATCGTGCTGGAGATGCTGGGGGTGACCCTGTCCCGGGACGCCCGGGCCCGCGCCGTCCAGCTGCCCGCCTGGAACGAGGCCCTCGGCCTGCCCCGGCCGTGGGACCAGCAGTGGTCGCTACGCATGCAGCAGGTGCTCGCGTACGAGTCGGACCTGCTGGAGTACCCGGACCTCTTCGAGGGCTCGCACGTGATGACCGCGCTGGTCGACGAGATCGTCGCCGGGGCCCGGGTCGAGCTGGAGAAGGTGCTGGAGATGGGCGGCGTGGTGGCCGCCGTGGAGACCGGCTACCTCAAGAGCGCGCTGGTCGCCTCGCTGGCCGAGCGGCGGCGCCGGATGGAGGCGGGCACCGACGTGGTGGTCGGGGTCAACCGGTTCGCCGAGACCGAGCCGTCGCCGCTGACCGCGGCCGGCGCCGAGGCCGTCGAACAGGTCGACCCGGCGGTGGAGGCGGCCGCCGTGGCCTCCGTACGCGAATGGCGGGCCGGACGGGACGCGGCGGCCGTGGACGCGGCGCTGGCCCGACTGCGCGCGGACGCCGCGACCACCACGAACCTGATGCCGGCGACGCTCGAGTGCGTGCGGGCCGGCGTGACCACCGGCGAGTGGGCCGGCGCGCTGCGGCAGGTCTTCGGCGAGTACCGCGCCCCCACCGGCCTGGCCGGCGCCGCCGGGGCCGGCGGGGACGCCACCCTGGCCGCCGTCCGCGAGCGGGTCGCCGCCACGGCCCGCGAGTTGGGCAGCGGCCGGCTGCGGCTGCTGGTCGGCAAGCCCGGCCTGGACGGGCACTCCAACGGCGCGGAGCAGATCGCGGTACGCGCCCGCGACGCCGGCTTCGAGGTGGTCTACCAGGGCATCCGGCTGACCGCCGGGCAGATCGTCGCCGCCGCCGTCGAGGAGGACGTGGACCTGGTCGGCCTGTCGGTGCTCTCCGGCTCGCACCTGGCCGCGGTGCCGGCGGTGCTGGACGGGCTGCGCGCGGCCGGCCGGCCGGACCTGCCCGTGGTGGTCGGCGGGATCATCCCGGCCGGCGACGCCGCGCAGCTCCGGGCCGCCGGGGTGGCCCGGGTCTTCACGCCGAAGGACTTCGCCCTCACCGGCATCATCGACGACCTGGTCACCGTCGTTCGCGAGGCCAACGGCCTGAGCTGAGAGGAAGGGCGGTCAGCGGGTGATGTAGGTCATGCAGTCGGCCATGTCGTTGTCCGGGCCGACCTTGATCGCCGGAGCGTGGCACTCCAACTGGTCGTTGTGCCGGCAGTCGGCCCGCTGGCAGGCGCCGACCTGCGCGATGAGGCCGTCCACGCCGGCCTGGACGGCGGGCATCTCGATGAACGTGTGGCAGTGCGCGTGGTCCATGCTGCCGATCGTGATGGCGAAGGCGTGGCAGTCGCCGGTGTGGTTGTACGCGCAGGCCGTCACCACACACTCCTGGACCCGGGGCATCTCCATCGCTGCGGTCATGCCGACCTCCTCTAGAGTCTTGCCCCGACTTTAGGCTTTTGGTGGGGTTGGCGAGGCGGATTCAACCTTGCCCGAGCACCTCCGACAGCGGAGCCGGCTCCAGGCCGCGCTCGGCCAGCCCCGCCAGGATGTGCGGCAGCGCCTCGTCCGTCATCGGCGCGTTCGCCTCCGTCACGTGCAGGACGATCACCGACCCGGGACGCACCCCGTCCAGCGCCGCCCGCACGACCGGCCGCCACGACTTCGCGAACGGATCGCCGCTCACCACGTCGCCGTCGACCACGGTCACCCCCAGCGGCGCCAGCGCGTCCAGCGCCTTCCGGTCGTGGCACAGCCCCGGGAAGCGGAAGTACCGGGTCTGCCGCCCGCCGTACGCAGCCACCACGTCGAACGTCCGCGCCACGTCGGCCGTCATCTCCCGCTCCGGGATGCGGGGCAGGCCGTAGCAGTCCGGCGTGAAGGCCAGGTGCCCGTACGTGTGGTTGGCCAGCTCGAAGCGCGGGTTCGCGGCGAGCCGCCGGGTCACCGCCGGGTACTGCTCGACCCACTTGCCGGTCAGGAAGAACGTGGCCGGCACCCGCTCCCGCTCCAGCAGGTCGATGATCTTCAGGTTCGCGTACGACCGCACCGCGCCGCTGCGCAACTGGTACCGCATCGCGTCCGTCATGTCCGCGTCGAAGGTGAGCGCCACCCTGTTCCCCACACGCGGCCCGTGGTCGACGACGGGCGGCCTCGTGCCGGGCGGGGTCGCGCCCGGAGTCGTCGTGCCGGACGGGGCCGTGCCTGAGGTCGTCGGGGCGGGCGGGGCCGTTCCCGGGGTCGTCGGGGCGGGCGTCGGCCCCGACGACGGGGACGGTGGCTGCGCCGCGGGGATCGGGACGATGCCGGCGGCGGTCGGGGTGCGGAGGGGGACCGGGCCGGCGAGGAGCGCCGCGGCGGCGATCACGGCGGCGATGGTGGCGGCGGCGAGCGGAACGCGGGGGGTCTTCACGGGCACCGGGAGATGATGTCAGCGCTTCGTGTTCTCCGTGTGCCGGGCGTGGGGTGGTGTGCGGTCTTGGTTGGGTGGGCTGCTGTGCGGTCGCGGTGGGGTGTTGGGTTGCGGTGCGTGGTGGTGGGTTGTTGGGTTGCGGTGCGTGGTGGTGGGGGTGTGGCCCGCCGTGCCCGGCTCCGGGCGGTCAGGCTTGATCCCTGCGCCGGGCACGGCGGGCC